>DATIKU010000058.1 GCA_035477215.1 Spirochaetota bacterium
GCGGAACGGCGAAGGATGGAACGATCGTCATCCAGTGCGACGACACCGAACGCGTCATCGCCGCGCTCGCGCGCGAGGGATTCGAGGCCAGGCGCGCGGGCGGTTGATCATCATGAAACACCGCGAACCGGGCCCTATTCCGTCACTGTAATAAAATTAAATAGGGTGTGAATTAAATTTCGGGGAATAGTCTGTCATTGCGAGTCCCGGCCTTATCGGGGCGTGGCAATCTCTTTTACTACAAAGCTTTTTTGATAAACTTCCTGCCTTTTTAAGATCGCCGCGTCGCTGCGCTCCTTGCGATGACAGTTTTCACCCCGAATTTTAATTCTCACCCATTAAATAAATGTTATTTTTTACATATAGTCGTTGACAAACCGGATGTTGAATATAAGGTGACTGTAACGGATAAAGCACCCTAAACTCCTCGCGTATCTCTCCCTCGTTAATTCCAGGCGGATTTCAAAGGGCGGTTTTAAGGGCTGATCTGAACGGGTTTTCCCGTATATTACATTTAGGAGTATGCTTACTATGGCACAGGGTACAGTAAAGTGGTTTAACGACCAGAAGGGTTTTGGATTCATCACCGCCAGTGACGGACGCGAGGTGTTCGTGCATCACACGGCCATCATCGCCGAAGGTTTCAAAACGCTTCCGGAAGGCGCAGAGGTACAGTTTGAGATAGAGAAAGGCGAGAAGGGCCCCAGGGCCGCTCGGGTTTCCGTTATATAACTTATTTCCTACACCTGAAACCAAGAACCGGTGGCGAAAGCCGCCGGTTTTTTTATATGCATGATGTATTTTTCAGCGGTAACAATTTCGCCGCCATCCGGTCACAGCTTATAAAGATATACTGTACTACTCCCGTTCTGATTCCATTCCATATAAGGAAGGCAACCAATGTTATCAGGAAAAGACCTGACTTTGACCCGGAAATCCCTGCTCCGGACCGCCGCGGCGGCTGCGGCATGCACGATAGCCGGAGATCTGCCTGTAATGGCCCGGGAGCATAAGCCCTTAAAAAGTACGAGCGTAAAGAAAGCTGCGGTCATCTGGTACAGCCAGGCCGGGAATACCCGCCGGTACGGGGAATGCGCCGCGCGCGTACTGTCCGGAAAAGGCATCGCGGTCATCGCCTCCGATTACCGTGACTTCGATGCCGACGGCATAGATGCGTACGACCTCATCGTGGTTGGCTCCCCGGTGTTTTATTACGACGTACCCGGCAATTTTAAAAAGTGGCTTTCTTCGCTGAAGCCGATCGACGGCACACCGGTCGCCGGTTTCGTGAGCTTCGGCGGCGAAGGCGGCAACCAGCACAACACCGTCTGCACCCTCCTCGACCTCATGGCTGAAAAAGGCGGCGTACCCGTGGGCATGGGACTCTTCGGCAACATGTCGACCTACCCGCCCACCTGGTCCATGGGCATGGAGGAGCGTATTTTAAAGTATCGTCACCTGCCGGACGAGCGAACCTTCAGAAAGGTCAAGGAATTCACGGTGTCAGCGCTCGAAAATGTCGGCAACAACCGTCCGACTGACTACCGGCGGAAATTCGACTTCAGGGAGGCGATAAAGGGCGGCTTCTCTATCTTCTGGGGCGCCCGGCTTCTCACAGGCACTCACCGCATCGACCGAAAGGCCTGCATCCAGTGCGGCACCTGCACCGAGAAATGCCCCACCGGCACGATCCGGTATGCGAGCTATACCGTAACATCGGGCACCTGCATCTACTGTTACGGGTGCGTGAACAACTGCCCGGCCGGCGCGATCGACATGACCTATATGGGGAAAAAACTGTCCGGCTTCAACGAATTCACGAAGAAGCACGGGATCACGCTGAACAATCCCTTCTGAGTCGGGTCACTGTGCCGCTCGATCGGCCTTCCAGCGCGCGAACGCGGCGATGGCGTCGCTCGGCACCCGGGTCGCCCACCCGTTCGTGAGCCGGTGGAAGAAGTAGAGGAGCCTGGCCATCACCCCCGGAATGATGAGGAACTTTCCGCGGCGGACCCCCTTCACCGTTGCCCGGGCTACGATCTCCGGAGTGAGAAGCCCCGCGAACGATTTCACCATGCGCGTTTCGGGGGGGATGGTCGCCGTTTCCCACTTGAGGAAGGGGGTTTCGACCTCAGGCGGGCACACCACCGAAACGGCTATGCGGTAGCGTTTAATCTCGGCTCGCAGGCATTCGGCCAGGCCCACCACCGCGTATTTACTGGCCGCGTAGGCCGTGTACCCGTACATGCCGATAAGCCCCGCCTCGGACGATACGAGCACCATGTGCCCGCCCCTGGCCTTCATGTGCGGAAGGGCCGCCGCGACCGTTTCGCGCACACCGTACACGTTGGTCTTCATGATGGCGTCGAATGTTTTCGCGGAGATGTTCTCGAAGGTATCGGCGGCGCCGATGCCCGCGCTCGCTATGAGCACATCGGGGACTCCGAAGGATTTCACCGCGCGATCGATCTTGCCGCGAACGTCGTGCGGGCTCGTTACGTCCATCCGTACGGTCCCGATCGCCTGCGCCTGGTTACGCCGCCGTTTTTCAATCTGCGCGACGGCGCGCTTCATCTTCTTCTCGTCGCGGGCGAAGATGACGATGTGCGCTCCGTGCTCAAAAAGAAGTTCGGCCGTGGCCAGCCCGATTCCGCTGGACCCCCCGGTGATGAAGACCATTCTGTTCGCAAAATTTTTCATGCCGTGCTCCTTCGTTCTCATTCACTTGCCTGCGCGGCGCGCTGCCGGCGGGCATTCGCGTCAATCAGCGGCGCTGAATATGCGCACGGCATGGGTCATCCATTGTTTGAACGCCTTGGCGTTCCATTCGCGCGGATAGCGAAGGTAATGGGCATATACCTTTTTACCTGCCGCGGTGGCCTTGTTGAGCTTGAGTAGAAGGCCAGGGTGGGATATGCCGTTTATGAGTGTCTTCAACATGGTCTTCGGATCCGGGGCGAAGAATATTCCGTTTATTGACGGCGTGAGCATCTCGCCGCTCATGATGTCCTTTCGAATCAAAAAGGCAATCTCCTCGTGCGAAAGGTTCTGCAAGATGTCTTTCAGCGCGCCGAGAGCCGCGAGGTTCGCCCCGCGTCCAGATTCGACAAACCAGCGGCGGTTATAGGCCCAGAGCGACCCGATACCCGCGTCGCCCTTCGCCGAAGCCTCCGCGATCGTCCGCGCGGCGAGCATCGCTCCGACCAGGCCCGCCCCTACGCCGCAGCCGGTGGTGGGAACCACCTGGCCCGCCGCGTCCCCGACCGCCAGGAAGCCAGAGGCAACAAGCGACCACGGCGAGCGCCCCACCAGTACGCGTCCCCCGCCCTTGCGGAGCTCACGCGCCGTGATTGCCGGGTACGATGCGATGATCTGCTTTATGATCGCTATCGGATCGACCCTTCCCGGCTCGTCCTTTACGCCGCCGCCGACGTCGATCGTTTCGTCATCGTGAAAGTGGGTCCAGAAGTATCCCTTGTGCGCGCCGTAGCGGTAATGGTCCGGGATTCCGCCGGGAGGGAGCATTTTCCTGTCGAGCGTGCGTACCGTTCTGCACGCGTAGGCGAGTTCGCCCGCCTCGAACGGCCGCTCCACGGCCCCGAACGCCGAAAGGACCGTGCGCAGCGCCGAGACCATGCCGGTCGCGTCGACCGTCACATCGGCACGGACGTCGACTGACTTCGCTAACTTCAGGTCCTTTAGCCGCAGTCCCTCGACCCGGATGATCCCGAGCCCGCCGGTCGTCTGCCCCAGGAGCCCGACGGCCTCGTGTTCGAAGCGCATCACGGCCCCGGCCTTTTCGGCCCCGGCGCGGAGCATATCATCGAGCGCGATTCTGTCGGTGAGGATATAGCCAAACTCGACGTCAGCGGCCGTTTTACAGGAGAGGTCGGGCGCCCAGATCTGCAGGGGGTTGACGACGTGCTTCTCGAAAAGGCCCTTGCCCGATGGATTTTTCTTTACCAGCTTTCCCCGGTAAATCCCGGCCTCGGCCACGGGCATGTCGAAGCCCGCGTCACGAAGCGCGCTGTATTCGATCGCGTCGGACCAGTCGTGGGCCTTCGCGCTTCTTTTTCGCTTCTCATACACCGTAACCCTTATCCCCTGGAGTGCGAGTTCGCGCGCCAGCAAAAGCCCGGCGGGACCCGCCCCGGCGATCACGACCGAAAAGGCCTTCTTCTTCATCGGTATCTCCCCATTCTTATAACGGCGGTACTCGGTGCGGTCATCCCGGACGCAGCACGCGCCGCGCGCACCTGTTCGGCCCGTGCGGCACCCCGACCACCCACTATTTCATAGAGTAAAACGCGTGCGTGTCAATCACAACCGGAACATAGAGCGAATAAATTCGCCGCCGCGCAATCCGGGAGTGTGAATAAAATCCGGGTGAAATGTGCTGTTATCGCGAGGAGGCCGCAGGCCGACGTGGCGATCTCATAAAACCTGAAAACGCAATCATGGAATAACGGGTTTTACGGGATAGCCACGCCCGGGAGAGACCGGGGCTCACAATGTACTGTGTAACCCCGAACATTAATTCATTCCCCGCACCGAAACCGCGCTCCAGAAAATTTTATTGACTACTATATGCGCGTTTAGTATATTGTACCCGTCGGCACATGGACTACAGCGGAAACGCCGCCGATACCATACCCGCCGACCGCGAATATACTCGGGGCTCGCCATGGCCAAACTACGCATCGGAACATCAGGCTACGATTATCTCGACTGGAGGGAGAGCTTCTATCCCGCCGGGACGGACCGGCGCGACTTTCTCGCGTTTTACGGCACGCGCTTTTCGACCCTCGAACTGAATTTCAGCTATTACCGGATTCCAGAAGCGAAACAACTCGCCGGCATGCTGGCGAAAAGCGGAACCGATCTGGATTTCTCCATAAAGGCCCACGAGTCGCTCACCCACCGGGTCGACCCGGCAACCTGGAAGGACTCGCTTGCGGCCTACCGCAAAGGCATCGAGCCGCTTGCCGAATCGGGACGCCTCGCCGCGGTGCTGCTGCAGTTTCCGTTCAGCTTCCACTACACGCCCGACAACCGCCGCTATCTCGACCGGCTGCTCGCGGCGATGGGGGGCCTGCCGCTCGTCGTCGAATTCCGCACGGCGGAATGGCAGAACAACCGGGTCTTCGACGCCCTGCGCAAGCGCTCCGTCGCCGTGTGCTCGGTTGACGAGCCGCGCCTCAAGGGCCTGCCGCCGCCGCTTGACATCGTCACCGCGCCGCTCGCCTACGTGCGCTTCCACGGACGCAACGACGCGGCATGGTGGGGATCGGACGCGGCGGCGCGCTTCGACTACCTCTACGGCGCCGGGGAACTCCGGGGCTGGATGGACCGCATCATGGGAATGATGGCCTCGGCGGAGAAGGTGCGCGTCTATTTTAACAATCACCGGCGCGGCCAGGCCCCGGCGAACGCAATGCTCCTCAAACAGCTCTTCGCCGGCGATGGAATCGACGCGCACTGAACGCGCGGGGAAAAGCATGGAACGCCAGGTGGTCCATCTCAACATAGCGCACTTCATGGCGGCGGTGGAGGAGCTCCTCGATCCCTCGCTCCGGGGGCGTCCGTTCGTCGTCGCGCCGCACGCGGCCGAGCGCGCCGTCGCCGTCGAGGTCTCCCGCACGGCCTTCAGCGAAGGGCTGCGGCGGGGCGTGCCGGTCGAGCATATACGGCGAACGATGCCCGGCGTGCGCGTGCTTCCCGTCCGCGAGGCGGTCTACCGGAAGGCGGGCGCGGCGCTTTGCGAAATCGCCGCGGGCTTCTCGCCGCTTTTCGAAAGCCCCGGCGGCGGGCACCTGTTCATCGACATCACCGGAACGCGCCTGCTTTTCGGGCACCCGGTCGACTGCGCGGCGCGCCTGCGCGAGGAGGCGGTCCGGCGCGCGGGCCTTCGTCCCGTCGCCGGGCTCTCCGTCAACCGCCTCGTCTCGAAGATCGGCACCAGGGTCGTCAAGCCGGACGGCTTCGTGGTCATCGCGCCCGGCGACGAGCGGGGCTTTTTGCGCCACCAGGAGGTTTCGCTGGTGCCGGGGGTCGGCGCGAAGCTCCTCGAGCGCCTCGGCCTCCTCGGCATCCGCGAAATCGGCGAGCTCGCCGATCTTTCCGACACCGACGCCGCGGCCTTCCTGGGACGGCACGGGGCGCTGCTCCGTGACCGTGCGCGCGGCATTGACACGTCCCGGCCCTCCGCTCATCCGCCGGGCGGCCGGAGCATCCGGACGTCCCACCTGTTCGACACCGACACCAACGACACGGCCGGGATCGAGGCGGCGCTGCGCGGTATCGTCGAGGACGCCGGGGTGCTCCTGCGCTCCGACGGTCTCGCCGCGCGCAGGGTCGAGGTGATCCTCTCCTACAGCGACCGGCTCCGCGCACAGGGGGCCGCGTCGCTTCCCTCGCCCTCGTGGCGCGACGCGGAGCTCTTCGTGGCGGCCCGCGCGGCGCTTCACCGCGGAATGGCGCGCAGGGTCCGCGTGCGGCGCGTCTCCGTCGTCCTTTCGCAGCTCAGGCCCGAGGCGCGCCAGGCCGAGCTCTTCAGCCCGCCCGAGACACTGAAAGGCGAGGCGCTCCAGGGCGCGATCGATTCCATTCGCCGCCGCTACGGACGCGAGGCCGTGCTCACCGCCTCGGCGATGCGCGCCCGCACCTGAGGAGCGGCCGTGTTCACCCATCTGCAGACGCATTCATGCTATTCACTGCTTTACGGCGTTCGCCGGGTGGACGAGATTGTCGACGCCGCGGCGGCCATGGGGTTTTACGCCCTCGCGCTCACCGACATCAACAATCTCTACGGCATGCACGACTTCACGGAGGCGTGCCGAAAGCGCGGACTCCGCCCCATCATCGGCGCCGAGCTTCGTACCGCCGACGACCGGGCGGTCGTCCTGGCGCGAAACAGGGAGGGGTTCTCGCGCCTCACGCGCCTCATAAGCGCACGGATGCGCAACGCGGACTTCAGCCTGCCCGCGGGGCTTTCGGAAGGTTCAGACGGCCTCCTGGTGCTCACCGACACGCCGCGGCTCCTCGCGCGCCTCTGCGGCCGCGTCGAAGAGCTGTATGCCATGGTCACGCCGCACTCCCGGCGCGCGGAGCGTGAGGCCCGCCGGCGCGGCATCCCGCTCGCCGCCTGCGGCGACGCGTCCTTCCTTTCGGAGGACGATCATCACGTCCACCGCGTGCTGCGCGCCATCGCCGCGCGCGGCCCCCTTTCATCGGTGAGGGACGAAGACTGCGCGCGTTCCGGCTCCCTGCTCTTCGGTCCGGACGAGGCCGATCGCCTCTTTGACGGGCTTCCCGAGGCGATCGGGAACACCGAAAAAATCGCCGCACTCTGTACGTTTGACGGAAGTTTCGAAGGCTTCGTATTCCCGCCCGTGCTCCCGGGCACGGGCGAGCCCATCAAGGCCCTGCGTCGTGCGGCCCTCGATGGAGCGGAGCGGCGCTACGGCGAGCTCTCCGAGAGCGTGATGGAACGCCTCGAATACGAGCTCTCGATCATCGAGGGCAAGGGCTTCTCGTCCTACTTCCTGGCCGTAGCCGCGATCGTCGCGCGCTCCTCGCTCACCTGCGGGCGCGGAAGCGCGGCCGCGAGCATCGTCGCCTACAGCCTCGGCATCACCAACGTCGATCCGCTGCGCCACCACCTCTATTTCGAGCGTTTCCTCAACCCCGAGCGGCTCGACCCGCCCGACATCGACGTCGACTTCGCCTGGGACGAGCGCGACGCGCTGATCGAATCGGTCTTCCGCGAGTACGGGGCCGGACGCAGTGCGCGCGTCAGCACCATGGCGCATTTCCAGGGACGCTCGGCCCTGCGCGAGACCGCCCGTGCGTACGGCATCCCCGAAGGGGAGATCGGCGCCGTCGAGCGCCGTCTCGCCGCGCCGCGCGCCTCCGGCGCCGCCACGGGCGGCGGGCGGACCTGGGACGAGATCATGCGCGTCGCCCGCCGCATCACGGGTCTCCCGCGCCATCTGGGCGTTCACGTCGGCGGCATCGTCCTAACGCCCGGGCCGGTCGAGGACCTCGCGCCGGTCGAAACGGCGAACGACGGCTCCACCCTACTCGCCTGGGACAAGGACGGAACCGAGAAGGCCGGCCTGGTGAAGATCGACCTGCTGGGCAACCGCTCGCTCGCGGTGGTGCGCGACGCGCTTCTCAACCTGCACGGAAACGGAATTGACATTGACCCCCTTACCTGGGACCCGCTGAACGACACCGCCACGCAGGCACTCCTCGCGCGGGGGGACAGCATCGGCGTTTTCTACGTCGAATCGCCGGCCATGCGCCAGCTCCAGAAAAAGACGGGGCGCGGCGATTTTGAGCACCTGGTGATCCACTCCTCGATAATCCGCCCGGCGGCGAACCGCTTCATCGCCGAATACGTCAGCCGGCTCAGGGGAAAGGAATACGCGCCGCTCCATCCCCGGCTCGACCGCATCCTCGCCGAGACCTACGGCATTATGTGCTACCAGGAGGACGTCTCGAAGGTCGCGGTGGCGCTGGCCGGATTTTCCGACGCCGACGCCGACGGGCTTCGCAAAATCCTCACCAAAAAAAACCGTGGAGAGCACCTCGCCGCGTACCGGGAGCGCTTCTACAAAGGGGCGCTTCAGAACGGCGTGGAGGCCGGCGCCGTCGACGAGATATGGTCGATGATCCGCTCCTTCGACGGCTACTCCTTCTGCAAGGCCCATTCGGCCTCGTACGCCATGGTTTCGTTCCAGTCGGCGTACCTGAAAACCCATCACCCGGCGGAGTTCATGGCCGCGGTGCTTTCCAATGGCGGCGGCTATTATTCGAGCGGCGCCTACGTAAACGAGGCGTGCAGGATGGGGCTCTCCGTTCTCCATCCGGACGTCAACGCGAGCGCTTTACGCTACCACGGGCGCGGCCGCGAAATCCGCGTGGGCCTCATGGCGGTCGGAGGCCTCGGCTCCGCAACGCTCCGGTCGATCCTTCAGACGCGCGGGAAAGCCGGTCCCTTCGGTTCGCCGGACGACTTCGTCGCGCGCGTCTCGACGGGTGAAAGCGAGATCGTCGCGCTCGTCGGCGCCGGGGCCTTCGACGGCCTGTTCGGCGGCGTGCGGCGCAGCCTCCAGCTTCGGACGCTCCTGCGGCTTTATGCCTCCCGTGAGGAGACGTGTCAGGACGACCATACGCCGGTTTTGTTCCCGGCCGAAAAGCCCCTTCGTCCTTCCCTCCGCCCGGCTGCGCCCTCCACGGAAGACCTGCGCGAGGAATTCCGCAGACTGGGATTCATGTGCGACCATCATCCGCTCGAGCTCTGGAAAGAGGCGCTCGGCCGGATTCCCCGCGCGATGGGACGCGAGCTTCCCGGACTGATCGGAACGAAGGTGAGGCTTGCGGGGTGGCCGGTGACGAGAAAGGAGATACTGACAGCGCGCGGGGACGCGATGGAGTTCGTGAGCTTCGAGGATGAAACGGCGATCTACGAAACGGTCCTCTTCCCCGACGAGTACCGCGCGTTCTCGCACGTGCTGAACGATCTTCGTCCCTATGTCATTGAGGGTACCGTCGAAAGCGACCGGGGGGCCGTGAGCCTGACAGTGATGAGGGTTCGTCCCCTGCCCGGTGCGAAGGTACCGGGCCCGACACGGCGGGAGCCGTGGCGCTGGGACACGGCACGGCATCATTCGCCGCCGGGGAGCGGGTGAGGGTATCTTCGGAGAATGCGCTCATGCGCACGATGCTGGGGCGTACGTGGCCGCTTGAACCCGCGAAAAGCCCGGGCGCGGCAGTTCAGTTTTCCCTTTCCCGCCCCGTGCGTCGCGAGAGTATCAGGTTGATCGATTGAAGCAGGCCCGTCCATTCGTGATCGGCCATATCGGCGAAGTTATGTGAAAGGAATTTCCAGTCCGGTTCCTTTCCGTGGCGTGCAAAGAGCGTTTCGAACTCCATTTTGCGCGTCGTCGTTTTCCCCATCGTATCCCTCCTAAATGACCTCTCGTGCGGAAAAAATAATTGCAGGGCACGATACGGTCGAGTACTTTTCTTCACGCCATGCACGATATACTGTCCTATCGGTTTCCGGAAGCGGACCGGCGCATCAACAACCCCTATCTCGTCGAATTGCGCGCCCTTGTCGAAGGAATCAGGGAATCCGGGGGCGACGGGAGCGAGCTCCTGAAATACCGTGCCGAGCTCACCGCGCGCTACGCCTTTTCCGTCCCTACCATCGGCGTCCTCGAGATG
This sequence comes from Spirochaetota bacterium, assembly GCA_035477215.1. NCBI lineage: Bacteria > Pseudomonadati > Spirochaetota > Spirochaetota bacterium. Next base: position 10,234 of record DATIKU010000058.1, read on the forward strand.
ATATCTTTCCATTCGCCGCTGGTCGAGATCGGAGCCGGAAGCGGTTACTGGGCCAGGTGCCTTGCACAACTCGGCGCGGACGTCGTAGCCTACGACCGCCTGCCGCCCGACGACTCCCTGCCATGGCCGCACGGCCCCTGGGACGAGATGAACTACTGGTTCGATTCGGAGTGGTATCCGGTGCAGAATGGCGACGAGCGTTTCGCCGCGATGCATCCCGTAAGGACGCTCCTGCTTTCCTGGCCGCTCCTCGACGACCCGATGGCCTCAAGCGCCCTCCGGCACCATGCGGCGGCCGGCGGTACGCGTTTCATCTATATCGGAGACGCCGCGTCCTCCGGCGACGCGGTATTTCATGAGATGAAAAAATCGTATGCCCTTCTGGCGCGGCACAAGCTGTGGAGCTGGCCGGGAATCGATGATTACGTGGAGATTTACTCGATCAATCCGCGGACCGCGACTGATCCCACAGATCGTCCCATATCATCCTGAGGGCGAACCGCCATCGCTCGTGATCGAAAGCGCGCCCTCTCCACTCCGCGCCGTCTTCCACGAAATACTCCAGCCGCTTCCATGCACGCAGAAAGTCGAAACGTTTCCAGAGACAGCCGGCCTTGTAGATGAATTCGAGGCGGTCGGTTTTGATAAGCTCATCGAAGCCCCGGTCGTAATCGAACTCCTTCCAGTGTGCGCCGGCGTAAAAAAGGTACTCGACGTCGCCGAGCTCCGTCATGGCCTGGAAGGCGCGGTCGTAGTCGAAGCCTTTCCAGTCGAGACCGGAATAGAATATATAGCGGGGATTGCCAAGCGCGATCAGCTTTTCGAGGCCGGCTGCGCGGTCATACTCCTTCCAGTACCAGCCCGCGCGATAGAGATATTCCGCGTCACCGATCTCGCACAGGGCGTGAAAACCGGCCGCATAATCGAAGCGTTTCCAGTAGGTGCCGGCGAGGTAGATGAACCGGGGCTCTCTTCTGCGGACCAGTTCGGCGAATCCGCGGGTGTAATCGAACGAACCGCCCGCCCTTCCGGCGCGGATTATCCCGCCTGATGGAGAGGATGCGTAAAACTCTTCCCGTATCATTTCCTCACCCGGTATATTCACAACCGAATCGCCACCGATTTGCCGAAGGGCGCAACGAAAGGCTCGCCGCGCCCGGAGGAAATGACCCACAGCGTCGGTGAGTATTTCTTCAACTCGCTCAGGTCATAGATGTGGCCGTCGGTAATCACCACCAGCATCTCGCGGTGTGCGTTTGTCATGAATTCATTGAAGAGCGGGGCGAAAAAAGTGGTGCCGCTGTTCTGTGACTTCAGATATTTCCAATCACCGCGGCGGTAACGGTACGGTTTCGTACGGTCGTTCGACGGAACGAGCCGGTCCCCTTCTTTTCGCGGCACGTACACGCCCTCATCAACACATACGAGGTTCACCGTGTATTTGCCAAGCAGCTCCTCGATCACGCCGAACGCCTCCCCGAGGTCGGCCGGTTTCACCACCATCGACCCCGAAACGTCGACGACGACGGTGATCGTCCGTTTCTGGACGAACGCCCGCCCCGGCGCGTAAATGCCCCCGGCGAAATAGCGCCGGTTGAAGCGGCTGTAGGAATACTTCCATTCGCTCGTATGCGACGCGTAATCGATGTAGCTCTTTACGAGCGACCGCCACGACGAGATATCGACGTCGCGCAGCGAGCGCACAAGGACCTCGATCTCCCCGAACGCGCGCTCGCGCCTGCACACCGCGTCCTGACGGGCCAGACCGAACACGCGCTCCATCAGGGAGTCCACGCGCCGCTTTTGCTCCTCGTCGCGGTAGCAGTGCATTCCCGTCGGCAGGATGTTCCCGCGGTCGTCCTTGAAGATGATGCCCCCCTTCGGGTTGTCCGAATCCGAAGTTGCGAGGTCCTGGCGGTCGGTGTCCCGATCGGCGGCGGTATCGGGATGGTAACGCTCACCGGTTACGGAGCGGTCACCGGATACGTCATCACTCTCCACGGCGCGAACCGGAATATCCGCCAGCTTTTCATCCGGACGGTCCGCAAGCCAGCGATACACATCCTCCCATGATGGATCGGCGATACAGGTTTCGCCCGAAAAGCGCGCGGGAACGAGGGGCAGCCCATCGGGAAGCAGCAGGCGCGGCGGAGAATCCCCTCCGGTCCTCGAGAAGAAGTTCCGCTCCCGCGAACGGATGTAGCTGTTTATCACCATGTCCTGCGCGAGGTTTTGGAGTATGGGGTCCGCGCCGGTACGCGCGCGATGGCGGTGATTGTGGACCAGATGCAGAAGCTCGTGGACGAGCAGACCGATGAGGTCCTCCACGTTCGATCGCCCGGCGAAATCCCCGTTGTAATAGAGCACGGAACCGTCGCCGGCCGAATCGAGCGCAATGGTCGATACGCCCCGGCTTTCAATGAAGTCAACGGCCTGATAGAAGTATGAAACGAAACGGCTGCGTCCCCACAAAAGTTCGAGCGTGTCGCTCATCCGGTCCGAAAGCAAGGGCGCGCGTACCGGCATCAGGCATCCTCCAGAATGCCGCCGAACGCCGTGCGGATTGCCGCCCTGTCCCCGTCGGCGAGGAGGGAAAGCGCCCGCGGAACCAGGCTAAAGAGCCCGCACTGTCGCAGCAACGTATGGAAAAAAGAAATCCGCCTGTCGGCGCGCGAATGGCCGACGAAGAGAAGCGTATGCGCGAGCTCATTTAAGTCTTCGCCGATGAAGTCTCCTTTCAGCAGCATGTTCTTCTCTCTTAAATGCCCAAGCGCCCCCGAAACAGCCCAGAGGATGTCCTCGGAGGGGATCCGGCCGTCGCGCATTCCCTCCAATTTATAACCGTCTCCGTTCAACACATCGGCGGTCGTAATCCTTCTCGGCCGTGTCAGCTGCGACGTGAAATCGCTCCCGGCGACGATACCGACAAGCGACTCGATCATTTTCTCAAGGGTCGTTCCTTTGTTTCCCGCCAGGTAGCGGCACAGATCGTCCTCGCCCTCGAGTCCATATGCGACGCGTATGGCCTGGGATACCTGGTGCCACCCGCGCGGGTTGGGATTGATGTTCCGCTCGTCCCACAACTTTTCGGGGTAGATTGTTACGTATCGGATAACCGACGGATGGATGCCTTCACGGTGGGCCCAGCGTATCCAGTCGGCCGCTGTCGGCTTGAGCTGGACGATGACGAGCCTGCCGTCGAGGGCGGAATCGTCGAAATCCGTGATTGTGGTATTGTCCTCGTCGCCGAGGTTTCCGGCGAGTATTATGCAGGTATTCGAGGGCAGATTGTGCTCTCCGCAACACCGGTCGGTAATGATCTGAAACAGCGTCTGTATCACCGTGGGATGGGCGCGGTTTGACTCGTCGAGGAACCAGACTATGCCGTCATTGCCCGCCGGCACCTCGGGCGGAGGGATGAACCTCGGCCGATAATAGATCATCCGCCCTTCGTCGGCATCGGGCACCGGATACCCCCCGAGATCGACGTTCTCCTTGAAGGCAAGTCGGGTATCGATGAAAAGACGGTTCTTCCGCTTTGCCGCCTGGACGACAATCGCGGATTTCCCGACTCCTGGATGGCCTACGATCTTGAGGGCGTAATTGATCCGGTCTCCCGAATCGAGATATCGGTCGAGAATCTCCTCGAGCTCGGTAACGTTTACTTCAACCGGTTTCTTATTCATTGACGATTTCTTTCACCGTTCACGATACGGTCGCCTTCCTGGATTCGGCATGAAGGCGTCCGCCGGCCTGTCACACTTTACCGAGTATACCATGTGCGGAAAGAATCGCAAATATTTCAATAGCATTATCGATTGAGTTGCCGGATAATTCTCCACCGTCGCCGGCATCGGACGCATTCTGTCCGGTTTGCCAATACAAACGCCGCGCACCCTCTGGACGCGCGGCGATACAATAATCCCGGTTGAGACCTTCCCTGCGAGGCTCCCGTCCGATCAGATACCCCGTGCACCGCGCGGGAGTAATTTATCCTGGGTCCCGTACGGGTCCTTGAATTCATGCCCTGGCCTGAAATTGATCTTGTGCGTGCCCCTACCATTGAGATAGCGCGCGAGCTCCAGATTGATCGACTCGGGAATCTGAATGCCCGCCTGGGCCAGCGCCTGCCTCAGCAGGGCCTCGGCTTTGGTCGCATAGGCGATCGAATCACCGAGTACCCTTCCCGCTTCGTCCGGATTGTGGAAGCCCACCGAATTTTCCGCACCGATGAAGATGCCGCGATAAATCGCCTCCTCATAAAAGGATTTGGCCTTTTCGTACAGGGCCGGGTTTACGGTCTTTCCCCGGGCCTGCTGGTTATGGGCAAGCTCGAACAGTTTCGCCACCGTCGCCGTGGCATATCCGGCCCGTATCAGCAATGAAGCGGTGCGGTCCTGAATGGTCTTGATTCTCGACCTCAGGCGATCGGCGGACTGGGGATGGCAGTTGGAGCAGGAACGAAGGTCGTCTTTGAGCGGGCTCATAATGTTATGGTCTGAAATTTTAAACGATCCAACCCGCTTGTACGGCATGTGACAGTCGGCGCACGCCAGCCCCGCCTTGAAGTGCGGACTCTGGTTTGTGAAAAACTCGAACTCCGGGTGCCGTATGAACGCCATCTTGAATCCCGTAACGGCCTGTTTCCATTCCTTGTTTGCCGGGTCTGACAACAGCACCCTGATGATATTTTCGATGCTGATGTTGCCCCAGGTGCTTCCCTTCCAGGGAAAGACCACGTTGGTGGACTGCATCTTCTCGTCTTTCGGTATGAAATAGGTCACATGGCAGTGTGCGCAGACCGTCATGCGCATTTCCTGTCTGCTGAGCCTGTCTTTGCCAATCGTTTTCAAACCCTCCGCGAGCGTCCAGCGCGACACCCTGAGGTCCATGGTCTTGTTATCATGACAGTCGATGCAGGTTACGCCAAGATCGCGGTGCTCTTTCGGTATCTTGTCAACGGCGTCCGCATACGGCATTTTGAAGATATCCTTGCCATATTCTTTCACCAGTTTGCCCGCATAGGGCGATTTGCACGTCAGGCACGCTCCGCCGGCCTTAGTGCGCGACTGGTCGATCTCGCGCTGGTCGATCATCATGTAATAATGCCCGCGCGGTTCGTTGTATTCTATACCGAAACCCCAGCCGTTAAAGAGGAGCGCCATGAAGGGAAACTCGGAGAGCTTGTCCCAGATTGTCTTATCGGTGTCCCAGCCGCGCTTGTAAAAGCTTTTCTCCTTCGGACGCGGCTCTTTAGTTTTCAGCCACGATTCGTATTGCAGTGGATATACCTCACCCCATTTGGCTGCATCGAATTCCTCGTCGGCAATCTGAGCGGTCTTGAACATCTCGGCTCTGTCCGGGGCACAGCCGTCGAAAAAGATGAAGAACGAAAAGAGGCACACGGCGGATACCGCAAGCGCATATATGAGAACCTTGTTTTTCATCATGTCGCCAATCCCTCTTATATTAAAATTCGTTTATCCTGTTGTGAAACTGGTTGCGGTGGCAGTCCCAGCAGTTCATCGTGTCGACGCTGATGGCCGACACCAGCCCCTCGTGGCACCGTATGCAGTTTTTCTGTATGGTTTTTCTGGCGTGACGTGAAGAATGTATCGGATCGGGGACCAGTCCGGTATAAAAGTAGAGAACGTCTTTGATTCCGTCGAGACCCTTCCAGATGTAATGATTGACGAAATTATCGTTGGGCAGGTGGCAGTCCACACAGCGTATCTGCGTATGTTTTCCGCCGTAAAACCAGTCTTCGTATTGCGGAAGCATGACATGACAGCTTGCACAGTACTCGGTCGTGGAGGTTTTTTTCATGTATCCGGGAAGCGCGGCCGCAAGTCCGACCACAAAGACGACCGCGACGAGGGCGATTATACGCCGCCGTTTATCCGCAAGCATTTCTTTTAATTTTACGCGCAGCGAATCGATTAAATCCTTCATACCGTACAGTCAAAGCATATTTCGCTGAAAAGTTAAAGTTTTTTTCAACAGGCAAAAGCCCTCTGTAAATTTACTTTATCATAACGAGCATCATCTTGCACGGTGAAAGCGCCTCGAGAGCATGCGGCCTGTCCGCCGGCATGATGATCATCTCGCCGGCCGAGAGCCTGAACGGCCTGCCCTCAATGAAAATGCTCATGTCACCTTCGATTATCGAGACAAGCGCGTCGAATGGCGCCGTGTGCTCGCTCAATTTTTCGCCCGTATCGAAGCCGAACAGCGTTACCGTGCCCGCTGGTTTGTTGATCAGCGTTTTGCTGACCACGGCTTTATCCTGTACGCCGATCAGTTCCCCGAGTTTCAATCCCTCTTTTGTATAATCGTTGTTATCCATTATCACACCTCTTTTATTTTAAGGTTTCCACGCTAAAAAAACCTTCAGCTCCTTCCGGATACTCACCATCCTCAGGGGACTTGAAATACGTTGCACTCCGGTGTTTTTGCCCAAACCCCGACATTCATACTTTTGGCGAGTGGACTGCGCAGCCGATCATCACCCCCGATTCATCGAAACGTCTGCCGGTAATTTTGCAAATGTACCGCGCACCGCAATCATCATCCGCTATCCGCATATTCCCGCATACCATGCACATTCTCGCGCTGCTCAAAACTCCCTTCTCGAAGAGCGAGGAGATAAGTCCGGAAAGAAAACGCATCGCAACGTTCTTTTGGTCTTCGGGGAAGGAACTCACCGTTTCAATCATCGTGTTCTTCCATCTGCCGACGGCCCGTACCGTTCTTCTGCCTTCCCTGGTCAGGGAGAGAACGACCGATCTGCGGTCCTCCGGGCTCGATTCCTTGATCAGGAGCCCCTTGGACTCCAGCGAACTGACGGCATCGCTCACCGTTGGCGGAGTAAGGTCGAATTCCTTCGCTATGGCCCCTACTTTCCGTAACTCCTCCGGACCACCGGCGATATGGAGCAGGAATAGCAACTGGATAGGGCTCAGTTTTTCAGCGCTTGCCGCTTCCCACAACAGCATTCGCGACACCTGTGCGATCTTTTCAAATGCCGTAACTATTCTTTCATCAATGCCTGTATTCGCCGGTTCCATTTTCGCTGGTCCTTCCCGTGCCTTGAATTACGGTCCTTCCGTCATTACCCGCCCAATGCACTCGTCCGCCTTCGGGCACTATCGGAAGCGATGGTTTTGGTTACCGTATACCACCGCCCCGCAATTGAGACAACGGGTGCGCGCCCTCACCGGACAGGCCGCCCGCCATACCGATGGTGTAATCGTGTATCGTAATGCGCTTCCCGGCCTTCTGCATCGCCGTTTCCACGATCCGTCCTGCGCCGAAACAACAGGGAACTTCCATGTGGGCGACGGTCACCGACTTTATGTCCTGATGGGCGAATATTTCAGCGAGTTTTTCGATGTATTTATCGATTCCGGCGTCCAGTTTCGGGCAGAAAATCACGAGGATTTTATCGCGCAGCAGGTCTTCGTGAAACGCCGGATAGGCGAAGGGTACGCAGTCAGCGGCAACCAGAAGGTCGGCGTTTTTCAGGAATGGAGCGTGCGGATTTATCAGGTGGAGCTGTACAGGCCACTGACGCAGTTCAGATTGCCGGCTCGCGGTTCCCTCCCGGCGTGTCGTACCTGTATGGCCGCGCATATCCACAATGCGCGACCCCGGGCAACCGGCATGATGCTCCTGGCGGGCATGCTCAACCTCAACAGGCACCGGGAGCCCCTTTTCCCTGAGCAGATCGAGAGCCTCATTTAGATATCCGGTCTCGTTATGGTCGCGGAGGTGTTTGATATGGGCCGATATCACCGATGGGCCATGCTTTATAATATTCTCCATCACAATACGCTCGTTGTAGGGTTCCGCCTCGCGCTCAAGTATGGTGATCGCTCCCTCGGGGCATTCACCGATACAGGCCCCGAGCCCGTCGCAGAAAAGATCACCGACCAGACGGGCCTTCCCTTCTATGATCTGCAGGGCTCCCTCCGGGCAGCCCGGCACGCAAAGGCCGCAGCCGTTGCACTTGTCCTCGTTTATACTGATAATCTGACGCTTCATGTGTACCTCCATTTCACCTGCAAGGAGCAATGCTTAGGAGTCCTAAGTATTAGCCGCACACTTATTTTTGTCAAGAAAAATTGCGTGATTTTATTGTTTTTTTCTTTCGCGAATTCCGCTTATCGAGCAAGAAATGCGAACGTGGCGTGCAAAAGTGCCGTGACAAACAGCGCGATTCCCGTACGACGGTGGATGATCGTCGGTGCCTTTATGATCCTCAGGCCCGAAAACAGTTGAAATATAATCAGTGCCATGTTCGCCAGGCCAAGAATCAGTACGATCGAAATTCCGCCAATATTCATCGATTTACCCCCGTACCGGCTACTTGACGGCGATTTTTTTTGTCACCACACCACGGCTGCCGTGTATGGTGCAATTGCCTTCCGCGGTGACCTCGACGGGAGCCGTTACCATAAGGCTGATATCACGCGAAAAAACCTCTCCTTCGGGAAGTTTTCCGGATGAGAATTCCCATCTCGCGATTTCTTTTCCTTCCGCCTTTACATACACCCAGTTGGTATGATGGATGAAGTTATTGCCTTTGTGGGTAACGTTTACCCTTATTACGACCGACTGGCCTTTTTTAGCTGTATCGGGGGCTTCGATTGCAACCGCTGTTCTGTCGGCAAATACCGGCGCGGCGGTTGCGGCAATTACCGCCGCCATAGTTGCGAAAAACAAGTACCCCTTTCTTTTCATTAAACCCTCCACTCCGTGTCCGCTGTGTTGCTGCGCTTTTTATGCGACGGATATGCCGGTCACGCTCCACGCACGCCCCGTCAACTCTTGAGCGCCTGGTACAGCACCTCGCTCAATTCCTCTATTTTATACGGCTTAACCGCAATTTCGTCAAATCCATATTTTTTATATTCAGCAATTACCGGATCGTTCGAGTAGCCGCTGGACAGGATGGCCCTGACATAGGGCGCCATTTCACGGATTTTCCTGATGGTTTCCGTTCCGCCCATGCCGCCCGGAACGGTAAGGTCGAGCATGACGGCATCGTAGGCTTTCCCGGCCTCGAGGGCGCGCGCGAACTCCACGACGGCCTCTTCCCCGTTACGCACGCAGGTTACCTCGTATCCGAGATGCCGCAGCAACTTCGACGCGATATTGCGCACGAGCTCCTCGTCATCCATGAAGAGTATTCTTCCCTCGCCGGTTACGGCACGGCCATCCTCACGGGCGGCCTGCACGGCGTTGACCGGGGCCGCCGGAAGATAGACGCTGAAAACGGTCCCCACGCCCGGGGTGGATTCGGCATGTATATATCCGTCATGGTTCCGGATGATTGAGAAAGTCGTTGTAAGGCCGAGGCCCGTTCCGTTTTGTTTGGTGGTGAAATACGGGTCGTAAATATGCGGCAGGTGGCCTTCAGGTATGCCCTCTCCGGAATCCGCAACCGTTATGCGTACAAATCTGCCGTCACCCACGGGGGGAACCCTGACCGAGCCGCCCTCTATGTTGGAGGCGGATATTTTAATCACGCCGCCTTTATACATCGCCTGTCGCGCGTTTATCACAAGATTGTTGAACACCTGGCCCATCTGTGCCTCATCGAACTCCAACTGCCACAGTCCTTCCTCGATGTCGAATTCCGGTATGATATTCGAGCCGCGAAGCGCGAAATTCGTTGTATCGCGGAGCAGCTTTTCCATGGAACCTGATCGTTTGAGGGGTTTGCCCCCTTTCGAGAGGGTGAGAAGCTGGCGGGTAAGGTCGCGGGCCTGCAATGCCGATTTTTCCGCCTCGACCAGTATTTCATGAAGCTTTTCCCCCGGCCTTGTGTACAGCCTGCCAAGGTTGATATTGCCCAGAATCGCGGTGAGAATATTATTGAAATCGTGCGCTATCCCGCCCGCCAGCACGCCGAGGGACTCTATCTGCTGCATTTTCCGAATCTCGGCCTCCATGCGCTGCTTCTCGGTAATATCCCGGAAGACGAGCACAACGCCGATTATCGCACCTTCCCTATCCCGTATCGGCGCCCCGCTGTCGGCGATGACCCGTTCGGTGCCGTCCCGCGCGATAAGCGCCGTGTGATTCGCAAGTCCCACTATTCCGCCTGATTCGAGTACCTTGTCCACCGGGTTTTCACAGGGGACCCTCGTCATCTCATTGACGATCGAAAATACCTCCTGGAGGGGCCTGCCATACGCCTCATCCTGTGTCCATCCGGTCAATTCCTCGGCCACTTTATTAATAATAACGACCTCTCCATACATGTTCGTGGTTATCACGCCGTCACCGATGCTTCGTAGCGTTACGGCCAGACGTTCCCTTTCCCTGTCACGCTCACGCGCGGCCCTCTTTCTGTCAGTGATATCGACGATAGAGGTAATGACGCACGGTTCACCGTCGAAATCGATAATCTCGGCCGAAACAATACCGTTCCTGATATCTCCATATTTGGTCCTGAAATCAAACTCGAGTTTTTTCACCTGCCGGTCGCACCGCATCATGCTCAGCATGCGAAGAAAATCACGGTATCGCGAGAATATCTGAAGATCGCCCGGGCTGCGGCCTATCACCTCCTCCCTCCTGTAACGGGAGAGCTCAAGCGCGCTCTCGTTTACCTCGATATATGCCCCGTCGCTCAGCCGGTTTATGGTTATCGCCTCAGGACTCGACTGGTAAACCCTGATAAACTTGTTTTCCGAGCGCCTCAACGCTTCTTCGGCTTTTTTTCTGTCGGTAATATCGATCGCTTCCAGCAGCAGGACCTTTTCTTCCCCAAACTCGACCATCTCGGCGGAGTAAAGGCCGGTGCGTCGCTCCCCTCCTAAAGCGGTAAACGAATACTCGTAATTATCAATTGCGCTTCCGGTGCGGATCATTTCGATAAAAGCGGCGCGCTCGTCCGCACTCCCCCAGGCCATCGAATCTTCTATCGTTTTGCCCACCACATCATCGCGCGAAAATCCGATCGCTCCAAGGTAGCTCTCGTTGATATCGATAATTCGTTCATCGTCGAGCCGGATCATCAGTTTCATGGTAGGGCCTGAATGGAAGGCGATGAAAAACTTCTTTTCGGAAAACAGGAGGGCCCTTTCCATGTTCTTTCGTTTGGAGATGTCGCGTATTATCGTCGAGTAATACTCGATGTTTTCGCCATCTTTTTTATGCGCCTGTATTATCTGCGAGACCGGAATCTCCGTTCCATCTTTACTCAAAATGGCCGTCTCGCCTCTCCAGCTCCCATATTTCACCGCGGCGGGAAGCGCTTCGCGACGCAGGAGTTGCCAAATGCGCTCCGGATAAATCTGACGTATCTGAAATGTCGTGATGTCCGCGTCCACATCGATTCCGATCATCTTCCTGCCCGCCTCGTTGAGGAAAAGGACCCTGCCGTCCTCGCTCGCCATGGAAATTAAATCCCGGGCCTCGTTGACGATGTCCCACAGCATTCCATAGGGAACATCATTGATATCGTCGTGTTTTATCGTCATCAGCGATTCCGTCTGTTGTAGCACAGTCCTTTAACGTATTATTCCGCCCGCCGGCGGACCCGCGGTGCGATCCGAAGGCCGGCGCTTATTTCGCCTCGAGATTTAGATGAGCGTCCGGTATTATGTACACAGCACCCACAAAATTGGCGCCGATTTTTCCGCGGCTTTACAGGGTTTGGCACGGCCTGGCGGTTACACCCGTTTTGCCCCCGCAACCGCGCCATGAATGCCGCCGACGGCGGAAAATTATCGGTATCATGGTGCACGTGTAGTGGTGAAAGTTATTTGCTGTTGCTGCCTTTTGTGGCCTTCTGGCTGTTCTTAATCTTTTCCAATATTTCCTTTTTATAGACACCAACTTCCATGAGATTGGTCTCCATCTCCTCGATTACATCCGCGCGCGCCTCGTCGATCCTCGCTATAATGCGCTCTTCCATTTCTTTCAGGTACTGGATTACGCTTTCTTCACTCATCTAACCCTCTCCCTCAATTGATGGACCGAAAAGATATTTTACGGAAATGGAATAAATTATTCAACTCATTTATTATATTCTGTCTGAACCCGCTTTCTCGATTACAACTTTTCAGCACAGGGTCTGTATCATCCTCTTTTCCTCGAGCCTCCGCAGTATATCTGTAACATCAAGCGCCGGATATTCATCCATCACCGTCGCCGCGGCGATGAACTGCTTCGTGTAGAAATACCGCAGGGCCATGAACCGAAGCACCTCCTCCTCATCCTCCGGAAATTTTTCGGATTTCCAGTCTATCATTCCGGGAATGCGGAACCGGCGCGCCGCGAGGTTCGTTTCGCGCACCTTTTCGGCCGAAAGCTCGCTTTTTTCCTCATCGGAGAGGCATGATGAGCATATTCCGCCGAAACGCCGGTACCAGGGCCTGTTGGCGAATGAAGCTTTTGCGGCCGTTAGAATCTCGCGGCCGCAGCGCTGGCATTTAGTCTTGACGAGGGCTTTCGATCGCATCGAACGCCTCCGATTTTTAAGATCATTTGCAAATCCGTACGGCGCCGCTGGCCAGAAGCCCGAGCAAATCGACACCGGCGGATGTTTCATCGAGAGAAAGGTACAGGGAGTATGCGTCGTACACGGATATCACCTGATTCTCCTTCTCGGTATAGCTTCCGCTCCAGCCGAGCGCGATCATATGCGTCTGGAGCATAAGCATGAGGTTCCAAGTTAAATCGTTCTTATCGTCCCACAACTCATCGAGCTGGTATTGAAAGTCTATTGTGGTCCCCTCGGGTTCCCAGTCCCGGCCGCGGGCGGTTTCGAGCGCGCAATGCCAGTCCGAATCCCCGCACTCGACCTTCCTCGTGCCATCGAGCGAGACAAACACGTACGCCATGGAAAACTCAATCAGTCACCAGCAGAAAAAGCGCGTCTATAAACGCCGGGTCTTCCTTCTCCATCGTTTCTACGATATGCTTGTGCATGCGCTTCTTCATTTCGCCGAATATGCCGCGCTTTTTACTGAATGTCGCCGCAAAAGCAAGCGCCTCCTTCATGAGCTCTTCCTGGTCGGCACAGGCTTTTTCTATGGCATGGTGTTCGGCCAGTTCCGCGGCGCCGACGCGGCGACCCGTGTACTTCATTTCCTGGAATTTATAGTAGGGAAACGCCTTCTTCACCCATGCGATCATGCCAGGCAGGAAGGGAATGCTAAGGTCCACCTCCGGAAAACAGAAAAAGCCCCGGTCCGATTTCATGAAACGGAAGTCGCAGGCGCACGACAGGATCGCGCCGTTGCCATAAGCGTGTCCGTTGATGGCGGCGATTACGGGCATCGGAAAAAGCAGAAGGCCCCTGAACACATCGTTCATGGCGTACATGAAGTCTTTGATGGCCTGGTTGTCTTTCGCGGTCATTTTTTCCCCGAGCCATGTTACGTCAATACCCAGTGAGAAGTTCTTCGGGTCGCTCGACGTCAGCACCGTCGCCGTAATCGACGTGTCCGCCTTTATGCCGTCCAGGGCGGAGAGCATCCCCTTCGCGAAGTCGGGATTATGCCTGTTTTCGCCGTTGTTCATATATATTATTGCGATGTTCCCGTCCTTCTTCCATTCGACTACCGCCATAACATCCTCCTGCGTTTGAATAGTATACTTTTGCCGCAAAACGCCGCCGGGGGCCGCGATGCGACGATCCCAGCATCCTGCTCATGTTATTTCACGCTATCTAAAAGACAACATCTTTTCAAACGTCGTTCCCGTAAATGAAAACGCTTCCGCCGGCGCCATGGCCATCCCGACACGGAGGTGAGTGAGTATTCAGTCATTTCTGAATGAATGCTCACTCTAATTTATTTATTATATTTCATTGCTGTATTGATATATTTTTTTATAACAATATGATTATTTTGGTTGATTTATAGCACCCTGTAATTATACTGCCGCGCTTATACGACTTAATTCAAAATTCACCATCGCGAAGAGGCTTAAGCCCTCCGTCCCGGCCGACGGAAGACTTATTGCCGATCCAAGCGCAAGGAGAGAACGGAATGGATCTTTTTGACAAGTGTCACTCTTTCACAAGGGCGGATGAGGTTCGGTCGATAGGATATTATCCCTACTTCTACCCTATCTATGAAAACGACGGGCCCGTAGTCTTCATGAACGGACAGCGCACCATAATGGCAGGCTCGAACAATTACCTTGGGCTCACCACCGACCCTCGCGTGAAGGAAGCGGCCATCGCGGCCGTCAGAAAATACGGCTCCGGATGCTCCGGATCGCGCCTGCTCAATGGCACGCTTGACATCCATGTCGAACTGGAGGAAGCACTTGCCGATTTCGTTGGCAAGGAGGCCGCCCTGCTCTTCAGCACCGGTTTCCAGACCAACCAGGGGACAATAGTGCCGATGATCGGTGACGGTGACTATATCGTCTCCGACAGCGAGAACCACGCCAGCATCATCCAGGGCACGATTATCGCAAAGAGCCGCTCCGGCGCGGGCGGGCTTGTCAAGTATGAACACAATGACATGGCCGACCTCGAGAAAAAAATCTCCGCGCTGCCCCTCAACTCGGGGAAGCTTCTGGTCACCGACGGTGTTTTCAGCATGAGCGGTGAAATCGTAAACCTTCCCGAGTTGGTAAGGATTGCTAAAAAGTATAACGCCAGGGTCATGGTTGACGACGCCCACGGTCTTGGCGTTATAGGGAAAGGCGGCAGGGGTACGGCGAGCCATTTCGGGCTCGACGACCAGGTCGACCTCATCATGGGCACGTTCAGCAAGAGCCTGGCATCGCTGGGCGGGTTCGTCGCCGCGGACAGAAAGGTCATAGACTATATCAAGCACCACTCGCCTGCCTTTATTTTCAGCGCCAGCATGACGCCCGCACAGGTCGCGGCCGCGCGGGCCTCTCTCGAAATCATCAAAAACGAGCCCGAGCTCGTTTGGCGCGTCCACGACAACGCCAACCGCGTACGGAAGAGGCTCAAGGAGCTCGGACTGCGGGTCATCGATGCCGAGACGCCTATAGTTTCGATCATTACCGGCGACGACATGCTCACTTTCATGTTCTGGCGCAAACTCTTCGACGGCGGCGTTTTCAATAATCCGATCGTCTTCCCGGCGACCCCGCATGGGATGCAACTCATCCGCATGAGCTTCATGGCCACTCACGAGGACTGGCAGCTCGATTTCGTCATCGAGCAATGTGAAAAGATTGCGCGGGAGATCGGCCTGCTTAAGGCTGCGTAAGGAAAGTACAACCGGCGCCGGTATTCTTTTCCGGCGCCTTCCCCGAAGGCGGAAGCATCCCTATGTCACGCCTGTCTGATATCGCATATCGTGATCAGATAACCACAATCGCCCGAAGCCGCGCCCGGCGTTACTATCGGGAAATTCCCAGCCGGCGGTCTATCATCAGTTTGTTCACCGACAGCACCTCTCCGGTTTCCACCCGAAGAAGCTTCAGGAACACCTCGTAGTTTTTGTTCTTCGCGTACAGCCTTCCGGTTACGATCATCCTGGCGCCGATAAGCTTACCCACCTTTACGGCATTCTCGTCCTCCACCATGCCGGTCATGCCGAGCTCGAGCTCTTTAAGGATTTTCTGCAGATCGCGACGCTCCACTGTCTTGAAGGTCCTGTTCCGGGAAATCGCAAAATTCATCTGCTCGGCGAAGTATTCGGCGTTCGACTTGTCAGCCGCCTCGGCGCTGCTGAACGGGATCAGGCTCACCGGTGTCCCGGCGGCTATGCCGATCGATGAATAGTCTACAAGCTGGACCACGGTCATATCGAAGAGCTTGCGCAGCGTCTCCTCGTTTTGTTCTTCCTCGATCTTTGTCGCCTGAATGTACGATTCCCCACTCTCCAGGGGAGCATCGGTCAGATGCGAGAGTTCTTCCTTCGTCAATCGTATTATGATGCTCTCGAGCTTGTCGGTCTGAAAATTGGCGCCCGTATGATGGCTCACGCTCCCTTCACGGCCTCCTTCCGATTCACCTTTCTCTCCATAGGTGAGAAATATATACGCCGCGGAGGTATACTGCGCTATCTGCCTGAGAATATACTCACCCATCAGGTTGAGCCCGCCCGTTCCGACGCTGAATATCTTTATCCCGGCCCTGCGGGCGTCCTTTGCCGCCGTCGCGTACGTGTATTCCTGGCCATAATCGAGATGGGGAGGCGCGTCGGTGATGATATACGCAAGGCGTATTCCATCGGTGTTCCATGCGATCTTTTTTATGGTATCCTGAAGCGCCGACTGGAGATCCTCGGGCTCATCACCCCCTCCCGAAGCGTTCACCCTGTCAAGTTCCGATCGGAATTTATCGAGATCGCCGGTAAGCGGAACGATCTTCGTCAGGTACTCATCATCCTTGTCCTTATAAAGCACCATGCCGAAGCGTATTTTAGGCCTTGTCGAAAGCGATGCAAGGTTTAGATTTATTATTTCGATGGTGCTCTTCAGACGGCTGATCTCCTCGCCCATGCTTCCGGTCGTGTCCAAAATGAACACTATATCGAGCGGTACGTTCTTCTGGACCGGTCGCTCCATCTCCATCGGCACCGTAATCTCGCGCTTTCCCTGGCGGTCGAAAAGAACCTCCCTTTTCAACTGTCCGACGGTGACGGTCGCCCTGAATGAAGTGTATTTCGTATCGTACTCCGAAGGGAAAAACAGGTATATTCCATCGGAATAGGTCTTTCCCGATACAAGCGCTTTTTTCTTGTAAAAAACCTCAATCTTGGCGTTCGCGATCGATCGTTTACCGGAGTCGATGACCCTGATGCTGATGCGCTCCCGAATATTGATCGGATAATGACGCACCTGTTCCCCGTACTTATCCTGAAAATTTACGAAGTAGTTAAACTGCTTGTTATCATCCGAGAAGCCGGCTTTCAGTCCGGACGCGGATGGTGGGGCCGGGCGGTCGGTTTCGGAATATGCGCCTTTCTTCACGCCTCTTCCCGCCGCGTCTTCCTTGCGTGAGGTTCGATCCATGCTCTTTTCACCGGGCAGGTCCGATTCCACTTCCCTTAACAAAGGAGTATCTTTACCGTTTTTCTTTTTAGGCGCCGATACGGCAGGTTTCCCGCCATCCTCCTTTTTTTCCACCGACTTGACCTCGTCGTCAAGTGATGCGGTATCGATGGTCGGGGCCTTGCCCCTGCCGTCTTCCGCGGCCTTCATCCCGGCGCATCCGAATACGGCGAACATCATCAGAACGGTGAAGAAAAGAATTATGCGTTGCATCCAATACCTCTCTCCGGCTTCCCGCCGGTTACGCTGAATACGGCGCCATTCCGCGGCCCAGACAAACGCCGTCGTTTTCACGCCCGCCCTTGCGCCACGGAATTTTACCGCGCGTAGCGTATATCAATTATATGAAACGGTATCTTCGAGCAGGGCCGAATGAATGCGCACGAACAGATCGAACATGTCGTCCGTTTCCAGCGAGTAAAACGGCACAAGCTGTCCGTCCTTGAACTCAATCAGTACGCCCTTGTCCTTATCGAGTACCACGAAAAAGCCCTTAAGAATCCCTCCATCCTCCTCGGTGACGTCACTCACCTCGAATTTTTCCGAGTAACCGCTCGCGAACTCAAGCAGGCTGTCGGTGATGGCATTCTCCATCTCATCCCTGACCAGTTCCATCAGATACGTCAGGTTGTCGAGTTTTTTCATGACAGAATTGGATGCGTCCATTGAGCACCTCCGGACCTGAATACTGCGTTTGTACCATGCCCCGTCGTCTTTGTCAAACCGGAAACGCCCCGCCGTTTCCCGCGGAGTTTGATCCTGAAAGGCGGGGGCCTTTTCAGGATCAAACTATCCGAATGACAATCCCGTACGGCGGCATCAATTTAGCCACGCCCATCCCCTAAAGCGCCTTTTCCATCAGCCTGTTCAATCTTTGCACAAAAGTGGCCGGATTCTCGATTTTAATCCCTTCAATAAGCATGGCCTGCTCCAGAAGAATGATGCTCGCGTCTTCGAGAAGGGACTGATCTTCGGTCTTCTGCAAACGCCGTATTATCTCATGCTGAGGATTTATCTCGAGCACCGGCTTGATGTCGCCGAAGTCGAATTTACCCATCGCCTTGAGTATGCTCTGCATCTTGACCGTCGGATCTGCCTGGTCTACGACAATGCATGACGGTGAATCGCTTAAACGGGTGCTTGCCCTGACGTCCTTGACCCTGTCTTTAAGAATCTCCTTCAGTCTGGCGATGAACGGATCGAGCTCCTTCTCTTTATCGCGGTCTTCCTCGGTTTTAAGGTCATCGGCGGCGTCGCTTCTGTTGACCGACTTGAATTCCAATTCGCCGTAAACGCCGACCGACGGGATTACGATCTCGTCTATCTCATCGTCCATGATAAACACTTCAATATTCCTGTCCCGATACATCTCGAGCAACGGCGACTGCCTGAGGGTGTCCTCGCTCTCTCCTGTCACGTAATAGATCACTTTCTGATCGGGTTTCATGCGCCCTTTGTATTCAGCGATGCTCGTAAATTCTCCCTTTTGTGTCAACGTCGATTTGAAGCGGACCAACTCCAGCAACGTCTCGCGGTTTTCGTAATCCTGGTACAGGCCTTCCTTTATCGGTTTTCCGAATTCGCGGTAGAAATCCGCGTATTTGCCGGAATCGCCGGCGAGCTTCTGAAGTTCTCCGAGTATTTTCTTAACCGAAGCGGTTTTTATCCTGGTCAGCACCCTGTTCTGCTGGAGGATTTCCCTGCTCACGTTGAGCGGGAGGTCTTCCGAATCGATGATTCCCCGCACGAAACGCAGGTAGGTTGGAAGCAGGTCTCTATCGTCGTCGGTGATGAAAACGCGCTTAACGTAAAGTTTTACTCCGGACTTGAAATCTGAAAGGTATAGATCGAAGGGCGCCCTTCCCGGAATGTAAAAGAGAGTGGTATAGTCAATCGTCCCTTCGGCCTGCGTATGGATATGGAGGATTGGCTCTTCGTTGTCGTGGGAAATCACCTTGTAAAATTCCCTGTAGTCCTCTTCCTTCAGTTCGGACTTCGGCCTTCGCCACAACGCCGTTGCCTCGTTGATCTTTTCAGTCTTCCGGTCTTTGGTCTGCTTTCGGTCTTTTCCCTCGCCTTCATATTTGGTTTCATCATAATGGAGGTAAATCGGAAACGGGATATGGTTGCTGTACTTTTTAATCACCCTCTCCACGGCCCATCGACCGGCGAACTCTTTGCCGTCTTCATTAAGATGAATGATAACGGTTGCGCCCTGGGACTCCCGCTCGCCTTTTTCAATGCTGTACTCACCCTTCCCTTCGCTCTCCCATACCCATGCGGCGTCCTCGCCCGCTTTACGCGATATCACCCGTACCCTGTCCGCCACCATGAAGGCGGAATAAAAACCGACGCCGAACTGGCCGATCATATTTATATCGCCTTTGTTTTCGCCTTTAAGTGCTTCGATGAAACTGCGCGTTCCCGACCGCGCGATGGTGCCCAGATTTTCGACCAGCTCCCGGTCGTTCATTCCGATGCCCGTATCGGCGATCGTAAGGGTTTTTTCCTCGTCGCTGAAGCTTATGTCGATCCGCGGTTCAAAGGACATCCCCCGGAGTTTCTCGTCTGTATATGTGAGGAATTTAAGTTTGTCGAGCGCGTCAGACGCGTTCGATACGAGTTCCCTCAGAAAAATCTCCTTGTTCGAGTAGAGCGAATGTACAATGAGATGGAGGAGCTGGTTTACCTCCGTTTGGAACTGGTGCGTGGACATGTTTTCACCTCCCCATTGCGATGGAATATATCACCGCGTAATGTTTTCTAATTTTCGAACAGCCGTTCATATCGCGTAGCTCGTGTCAAACATTTTCAAGCGCGGCATCAGACCCTTCGTGCGCGCATGTCCTCGATCTGCTTCTCAACTATCGTCAACCGAATCGTCAGCGATTCGAGGCTTTTCTCTATGCGCTTTTTCTCGGATTCAAGGCGCTCAATGGTCTCCTCTTTTTTCGGCACGCAGCCGAACTCGGCCTTCACCATATCGGGACTCTTGCCATCGGCGAACGCCCGCTCGGCCTTTCTGCGCCGGTCATCGTCGCGGATGCGCGCAACGGTCCGCATGTTCTCATAGCCGATTTCAGGATCGATATCCATCAAGTTGATCTTCATCACCGTCCGCGCGACGGTCCGGTGAAGTTTTAGTTCCCTGTCTACGTAGTCATCGAAGCTCGCGTGGAGCTCCCTGCAGAGTTTCATCGCCTCCGAAAGAAGCCCGCCGAGCTCTTTCATGAGATGGCCGTTTTTGACAAGGAACTCGTCACGAATGCGGACGGTGAGCTCTGCGAACCGCCGGTCCTTCTCGAAAACATTTTCATATATTCCTTTTTTCTCCGCCTCGAAGAGAAGGCGATGAAGAATGTCCCAGAAACGGTTGGTGTGCGAGCGGCATGATACCGGAGCGTTCGCGGTGGTAAACTGTATGTGGTGCGCGAACTCGTGTATTGCGGTGTATATAAGTGCGCCGTCGCCGTCGAAGTTGTGATTGTGTATGATTATTTCCCGATCCGCCGGCTTGTACAGGCCGTCCACTTTTTTGCTTTTTTTGCCTGAAAAAGTGACCTTGAATTCATCAACGTCACCGTTGAGAAGCAAGAGCTTTTCCTTCACCTGGTCCTGATTCATGCCGGTCTCACCATTCCCCGTTATTCAACCTGTCATCGATGAGCGTTTTGATTTTGACAAGGATTTCCACGCCCTTAAACCGGTCGAGCTGCTCGAGGAGAAAACTCACTCGGTCCAGTAGCTCGGCATCGGGAAGCATTTCAAGACGGTCAGCGACCTTCCTCATCATGATGATGTCGTTCATCGAACCGACCATATCGTACCTTCCTTCCGGGCATCGCCGAAGTTATCGTGCGCCCGGATAGCATACCTCCCGCCCCTCGTCAATAATTTGTTTTTCCGGCCGCTGGACGGACTTTCATTCGTCATCAGACACCCGCGGCTGAATTACCATTTCCATGCGCGCGTTCTTAAAGACAAGAGCGCACGTGGACAGAAGCCGCGCCTCGTTCATTATCCCGTGGATATTCTTATAAGCATTCTGGAACCTTTACATCGCCGTTTTCAAGCTTTTCGCCCACCCTCGGGCCCCATGCGCCCGCTATGAGGTTGTAATGTCGGGGCCGATCGTTTCGGGATACGGGGCAATCGGTATTGGCAAAGCCATATAAACGCAGTGCAGGATGTTTCGGTCTATCCATACCGGTCCGCCTGCAGGAAACTCAACGCCGGAGCGTCTCCGTGGCCGCACCGCCGGCCCACAGCCCCTCGAGCGTCCTTCCTCCGTCCTTCACCGTATAAATCACCGGGTCTGGCGCCCCCCAGTATACCGTCAGTACGTCGCCTCTGAGTGTTCCATGCCCGTAGTATTCCGTCCCGACCTTCCAGTGGAACCGGTACATATCGCCGTCCTTGCCGATCGTTACCATCCCGGTATATGAGGTTCCATTGGGATTCGTTCCCGTCACCCGGTACACTCCCTCGATTACCGGGGCCTGCGCATTCACGGTCCCGTTATGAAACGTTAGTATGGCGACGGCCGCACAGGCCATCATCATCCCTGTTCTTCGTGATTTTTTCATTTACGCACCTCCTGCTGAGCATAATGACGACTGTATCGTTGGTGTCGCCGCTATTTTGGCACCATTTCAACCGGCTGAAAATCACACCCGCAATTTCTGCAACGACGCGCCCCACGGAAGAGCATCTCTCCGCACGACGCGCATTGGTAGCGGCGCTCCTCGGCCTCCACCCATTGCTCTGTTGCGAGTTTGCGCCGGAGTGGAACGGCCCGCATGATCTCTTTTTTTCCCACCTCGACCGGAAACGCGGCGACATGCGCGCAGGGAAAATCCGCACACTGGTGGCATCCCTCGTAACCCTTCTCCCTCGTACAGGTCTTGATGGGACAAACGCGGCAGTAGACAAACGGATTCTCGGAGAGGCACCCCCCGCAGGTGAGCTGCTCCACGGGCACCCCGTACGCCGGAGAAAGTTTCTCCTTGAATTTAAGGTCGTTGTTTCTGTCCGCGATCATGATCGAGCAGACGCCGCAGTAGAGCCCGCAGGGCGCCAGCCATTCCTGATGAACGTCCATATTGATGCCTCCCCTTAATAAAGAATATTGCAAGTGATGCATTCCACGCTCACGGCGGGATTCACACCCCTCAGGTCCCGCCGTATCCGACTGTTACCTTCCCTCCTTCGATTATAACCGGCACCTGGCGGCGGCCGCCTGAAAATTTCAGCATCTCGTCCATCTTGGAAGCGTCGGTTTTTACATCGTGATAATCCGCCCTGTCCCCATAGGCCGACCTGGCCTCGCTTGTATAGGGTCATCCCGCCTTACCATAAATGACAACTCTTGGCATAATTTCCTCCTTTTTCCGCACAACGAGTGCTGTAATCGACTTGCAGCGCACTGACGCAATATGGGCCTTCCCGGTCACGCTGCATCTGTGACCTATATACCGGAAATCATACGAAGTCAAGCGATCATCAATATGCGGGCATGCCCTATTTTAACACAAAGAACAAACCCCCGCAGCCTTCGGGAACGGTATCCCTTAACGAAAGTAAATTAAAATTATACTTGCCGGGCATCGATCGGCCGGTATTCTGGGATAGTTTCTGCGGGGCCACCTGCGACCGCACATCCGATTCTGGCGGCCAACATGAATGTAATAATACTCGGAGCCGGGGTTGTCGGTTTCCAGCTCGCCGAGCAACTCGTTAGCGAGGGAAAGAACGTTGTCGTTATCGAGAAAGATCCCGAGCGCGCCAAGTATGTTTCCTCACACCTCGATTGCCTTGTGATCAACGATAACGGCACCTATCTCTCGACGTTTAAAAAAGCGGGCGCCGAAGACGCTTATTCGTTCATCAGCGTCGCGAACATCGACGAGGTGAACATGATCGCCTGCGGCATCGTGTCGAGCGAATTCAACGTTCCGATTAAAATCGCCAGGGTGCGAAACGCCGATTATTCCCGCGCTCGCATTTTCGAAAAAGGCTTTCTGGGCATCGATTACGTGGTGAACCCGGAGGTCGAAACGGCGCGCCATATCGCGAACACCGTGGCGCTTGGCGCCGACAGCGATGTGATGCTATTCGAAAACACCGAGATACAGATGCGCAACCTGGTCATCGATCAAGATTCTTTTTTCGCGAATCGTTCGCTCAGGCAGATTCGCAAAGGCATAAATGAAAAATTCCTTGTGCCCTGCGTGATACGGGACGATTCGTTCGTCATCCCGTCGGGAGATTTCGTCATACGGGAGCACGACACCATTTATCTGCTCGCCACGCGGTATGACCTCACCAGGATATTCATGGAAGCCGGCAGAAAAAGCGAGCGGCTCGACCGCATTATTATCGCCGGCGGCGGCCGCATCGGCTCCCTTGCCTGCCAGTACCTCATCCGAACCGGGCGCAAGATCACCATCATCGACAGTTCATACGAGAACTGCAAATCCCTCTCCGAACGGTTTCCCGAAGCGTTGGTTCTGCACGCCGATGTCTCCGATGAAAACATTTTCGAGGAGGAACATCTGGACCGGTACGACCTTGTCATCGCCACTACCAATAATGAAGAGCTCAATATTCTGACCGCGGTATACGCCAAAAGCCTCGGCATAAAAAGGGCCGTCGCCCTGGTCACGAAGTCCAACTACATTTCCATCGCCACCAGACTCAAGATCGATTCAATCATAAGCCCCAAGATCAGCACAGTCGATGCCATATTGAAGTTTTTGCGCCGCGGCGACATACGCAGCGTCCACAGCATCTTCAATGGCAGGGCCGAAGTGCTCGAGTTCAATATCTCCGGAAACTCTCCCGTCCGCGGCAGCAGGATAATGGATATTAAAATGCCTAAAAATTCTCTGATTCTAAGTGTTATACGCGGCCAGAGTCAGGATACCATCCCCGATGGCAACCTCGTCATCAACCAGGGTGACACCGTCCTCGCGATCGTCGATAAAAAATCTCTTTCCGACCTGGAAAAAATCTTCATGATTGACGTTCATTAAGGCGATATGAACCCGGTCCTGATTGTCAAAACCCTCTCCTTTCTCATGCTCATCATCTCCGGATTCATGATGATCCCCGCCGCCATAGCGCTGGCATGCGGAGAGACACAGGAGCTTCTTTCATTTGTCGCGGTGATCCTCCCGCTCTCGTCACTTTCGGCATGGCTTGCGCTGTCCCTCCGGAAACGTAAAACGGAGGCTTTTTCCACGCGAGATGGTTTTCTCTTCGTAACGGTGAGCTGGCTTGCGGCTTCGCTGGCGGGTTCGTTACCCTTTTTTATTTCCGGCGCAATCCCCAGCTTTGCGGATGCCTTCTTCGAGACGATCTCCGGTTTCAGTACCACCGGCGCCTCCATACTTACCGATATCGAGGCGCTTCCCCGATCCATGCTTTTCTGGCGCTCATTAACCCACTGGCTCGGAGGAATGGGAATCGTCGTACTCGCCGTGGCGGTCCTGCCGCTTCTGGGTATCGGCGGACTCCAGCTCATCAACGCCGAATCACCCGGGCCGACCGTCGACCGCATCACCCCCCGCATCGCCGATACGGCAAAACTCCTCTGGTTAATCTATGTCGGGTTCACCATCGCCCAAACCGTATTGCTCATGATCGCCGGCATGGATCTCTTCGACGCGCTGACGCATACCTTCGGAACGCTCGCAACCGGCGGTTTTTCAACGAAGAATTCCAGCGTCGGCCACTACGATTCCGCCGCGGTGCATATTATTATAACCGTTTTCATGCTTCTTGCCGGCATCAGCTTTTCTCTGCATTACCGCGCGCTTACGGGCAGGCTCAAATCCATTGCCGTTGAAACCGAGTTAAAATCCTATCTGCTCATCTTTATACTCGCCACACTTGCCGTTACCATGAGCATCTACGGTGAAGCCTACGAAACCTTCGGCGAATCCCTGTTCCACGCGGCCTTTCAGGCCGCTTCCATTTTAACGACCACGGGCTTTGCCACCGCCGATTTCGAGCAATGGCCGTTTTTCGCCCAGGGGGTGCTCTTTCTCCTCATGTTCGTCGGCGGATCATCCGGTTCCACCGCCGGTGGGATAAAGGTATTCCGGATAGTCATTCTTCTGAAGCAGGCTTTTATCGAGATGCTGTACCTTATCCATCCCCGCGGAATATTCACGCTCAAGGTCGGCGGCAGGATCGTGCGCAAAGACCTGGTATATTCCGTGGCCGGGTTCTTTTTCCTCTACATTTTCCTGCTGCTCTGCACGACCCTTTTGGTCGCCTCGTCGGGACAAAACCTCACGACTTCTTTCACCACGGCACTCGCGACGCTGGGCAACATCGGGCCGGGGTTCGGGGAGACCGGACCTTCAAACAACTATGCGTTTTACCCGGATTACGTTAAATGGTTCCTGAGTTTTGCGATGCTGGTGGGCAGGCTCGAACTTTACACCGTGCTCATCATCCTCACACCGGAATTCTGGAGTAAAAGGTAAGCTTCTCAGAAATCGAAATTGTCCGGGTCCGGGCCTGTTCGCTCGCCGCGGTCGAACGAGTCGATCAGCTCGACGTCGTCGATTGAGAGGCTGAAATCGAAAACCCTCGCGTTTTCCGCGATTCTTTCGCGGTGCACCGACTTCGGGATGGTGACAAAACCGTGCTCGAGCGCCCAGCGAACCAGGATCTGCGAAGGTGTCTTTCCGTATTTTCCGCAGAGCCCGAGTATTATAGGATCGCTGTTCAGCCGGCCTCGCATGAGCGGCGCCCATCCCTCCACCCTGATTTCCTTAGAGCGGCAGAAATCGACCAGCACGGCCTGATACAGCCGGGGATGGAGTTCGAATTGATTGACCATGGGGACGATGGATGCGTTTAGCATCAGGTACTCGAGATGATGAACCATGAAATTGCTCACCCCGATCGCCCGTGCCACACCGCGGTCGAGCAGCTCTTCCATCGCCCGCCATGTTTCTATATACCTGCCCCTGACCGGCCAGTGGATGAGGTAGAGGTCCACGTACTCCGTTTTGAGCTTCTTTCTGCTTTGATCAAATGCCTTAAGGGTTTCCCGGTAGCCCTGTTCCGTGTTCCAGACCTTGGTGGTGATGAAGACCCTCTCGCGGGGAACGCCGCTTTCCTTCAGGGCGCGCCCGATCCCTTTTTCGTTATCGTACAGTGTTGCCGTATCAATGCTCCGGTATCCCGTGTCGAGCGCCGCGCGCACGGCGTTTTCCACTTCGGCTCCGGCGGGTGTCTTGTAGGTCCCCAGGCCCAAGACCGGCATCCGTACACCGTTTGTTAAAGCAACACTATCTTCTATGCCGGTAAACACCGTCATCCTCCGTCATTTTCGATTTCCAGGCCTTTCGGCGGCCGGACGGCGCACTCGGTTCATTGCTCGGACGTCGGGCGCACAACGCGCTGCGGCGGCGGCTTTATTTCCGGCTCTCCGCTCCCTCGGCGGTAGGGAACGCGAAGCTTGTGTCCAACGCCGCCCGGCGATACGAACCTGGCAGACTGGTGGTCGCGGGTGAGCACCCTGCAATCCACGCTACCATCGCGGAATTCGAATATATACGACTCGATACCGCTCACCGCCGTCAGGTGTATCGAAGCCACTTCCACGAACAGCGTGCGGGGAAACGCGCGCGGCCGGGAGAATTTCGAAATAATCGACGAGGCCATATGGTTGTGTCCGGAAATCCACAGGTCGACCGGATACTCTTTCAACACCCTCTCGAACCTTTTTGAGGAGGCCAGGCGCATGGTAGGAAAGAGTGAGGACGGAAGCCCGCTTCCCGCAAGGCAGGCATGGGTCACCGTGATGATGATCTTATCCTGATTCGTGGCGACCAGCCCCTTCCACCACTCGAAAGTCGTCTGCGATATCTCGGACTGGGGCGTGCGCTTTTCATCGGACATCAGAATGATCAGGACGTTGTCGATGGTTACGGCGTAGTGGAGCGGCTTGCCGATATTGCGTTGGTATGTTTCCAGGTCCCGCGCCTCATGGTTTCCCGCTATCTCGAACCAGAGTGGAATGCCCGCCTTTTTTCTCGAGTCGAGAAACCACCGGTAAAAACGATCCGCGTCCTTCTTGGCGTATACGATGTCGCCGGCCACCAGGGCAAGGTCGATTCCCGGCAGGTTGCGCGCAATATCATCGACTGCCGTCTCATAATGAAAGAATTCTCCTTCGTCGAGGGGCTGAATGTCCGAATGCGCCCATATCCGGAATACCTCCGGAGATTTTTCCCAATTACTTTCGCGTTTCGCCGACGCATGACATGCCGCGCCTGCAAGGCACAGCGCGGCCGCGAGCGACACCACGACCGTACTTATCGGGCGCTTTCGGAATTTATTCATGACAGGAACGAACTCAGCCTCGCCTGGCCCCTGATTTTTCCTCGAAACGCGCCGCCACGACCGGGGAGAGCTCGTTCAGGAAATTCAGGGCCGTCTGCGCCTTTTTCGGCGAAAGCGTTTTAAGCCGCGCCATAAATTCGCGAAGGTCGGCGGCGGGAGGCGGATTGACGGGATCCATCATGTACAGTAAAACAAGCCGGCGGAGGTGCTCCTCCTCCCGTGGATCGAGACCATCAATCTCCATGGAATCCAGACGCCTGGTGAGTGCGTCCACGTAGTGATCGACGATGGCGTTGTCCGTTATCGCCGTTTTTTTCCGTATCAGGTTCAGAACCGTGCGGTATGCCGGCGCCCTGGCCGGGTATTCGGCCATCCTGAACAGCCATACCGCACACAGCCGCAGCGCCCCATCACCGGACTTCGGTAGTTCCGCCTCGAATTCGCGCCGACCGGATTCCGATAAGGAGACCCTGGACAGAAACGCCGCTGTAATGAACTCTTGCGCGGTATCTATCGATGAATCGCCCTCGGTGAGGCCGACTTTGGATTCGATCTCGTAATCAAGCTGCATGTCGCCCGCCATAACCGGATCAAAACGCCCTCCCGGAAAACCGAACAGGAGCATTATTCGGCCTGTATCGGGAAAACCGTTCCCCTGTACTACTCCGGCGGACATGGCATTTTTAAAAATTGCGATTACCACCAACGGCAACAGTATCAACTTAAACGCTTTCACGGAGGCTTTAACGGCGTTATTCATGAAATGGTACCGTTCATGGATTTCATCGAGGGCGGGCGATTTTGCCATCGTCACACACTGGTAGCACAGCATGTGCGGAAAACAAGCATATTTTAAAGAGAAACGGGGGTGTGAACGTGCGACAGGCGGAGGCGAGAGGTCACTTTTTCCTTCGTGATAGAATTTTTTTAACCGCGGATGAAACTTCATCCGGGCCGAATGGTTTGTGCAGAAAATGCGCCAACCGGTCCCTGCGCGCCCGCGGGCTTTTCGAGGGAGGTGAGGATGTAAGGTACAGCACCGGTATTTGATATGTCTCGATTATCTTTCTGCCGGCGCTAATACCGTTTTTACCGTCACCGATCCTTTCGTCAAGGAGCACGAGGTCCGGTTTAATTGAGTATATTTCGCTCATCGCCGCGTCGTAACTGTACACCAGGGTGGTATTCGAATAGCCCGATCCGCGCAGTATATTATCGATGTCCATCGCCACAATCCTCTCGCGCTCGACGACCAGAATTCTCTCCGACAGCATTTTTTTCACCATCTCACCTGAACACGAAACGTCCTTCGTTATTTGTCGGCATTATTCCGAAAATACTTCAGTATAAACAATAGACCTGTTGCAAATCTCGGTGATATCGGGTTTTTCCAGTTACGCAACACTCTAATATTTATACGGAGCGATCGGGAAACCCGGCACGGCTTCACCATTAACATAACTCTGTCATGTTGATGATGAAGCAACTAAAATTTCGCCGGTTCTCCTTTTTTATTTCGTTCCTTGACACCCGTTGCTTTGCATGGTACATTCATCGTCAACAGGAAGACAAAAGGTCCGGTAACTCCATGGATGAAATGTCGCGCCGGTCGGCCCGCATAGCGGTCGTTGAAGATGAGACCATCATAGCCGCCGATATCAGAAACATTCTTCTGAAAGAAGGCTACGAAACCGTTGCCATACTGCATTCCGGCGAAGAGGCCATTGAAAAGATCCCGGAACTTCAACCCGACCTCGTTTTTATGGACATCATCCTCGGCGGCGCGATCGATGGCATCGACGCGTCGCTGCGCATTCGCGAAATAATCGACGTGCCGATTGTATTCCTCACCGCCCACTCCGACCATAAGACCCTGGACCGCGCCAAGCAGGCGGGCCCTTATGGCTATATACTCAAACCGGTAAATAGCAACGAGATCATCTCCATTGTAGAAACGGTCCTCTACCGGCACAACCTCGAAAAGCGGCTTCGCGAAAGGGATGAGGCCCTCAGGGCGTCCGTAGAGAAGCTTTCGAAGGCGTTCGCCTTCAGTCCGAGCGCCATCAGCATCACGCGCATGTCGGACGGAACCTTCATCGACGTCAACGAGAGTTTCCTCTCGCTGTATGGATTCAGCCGAGAAGAGATAATCAATATCCGCGCCCTTGATGCCGGAATCTGGCCCGATGCATCGGAAAGGGAAAGGTTCATCTCGGCGCTGTTAAGGAAAGGCTCCCTCCGCGACCGTGATGTAACCATTACTACGCGCAATGGTGAGAAACGTCTCTCCTCCATGTCCGCAACACTCATCGACATAGGGGGCGAAAAACAGGTTCTGACGGTGCTGAACGATATCACCGAACGCAAGACCGTTGAACAGGCGCTCAGAGAAAGCGAGGAGAAATACAGGCTCCTTTTCTCGTCGGTATCCGACGCTATCGTCATTTTCTACGTCAACACGCTTGAGATCATCGACGCCAATTCCTCGGCCCTGGTCCTTTATGATTACTCGATCGACGAGCTGCGCGGAATGCGAATAACCGATCTTTCGGAATCGCCGGATGAGTTTTGCGTGGAAATCATCAGGCAGATGACCGAATCCGATAAAAACGCGCACCCGCAAAACCACCTGAAAAAGAACGGCGTCGTCTTCCCCGTGGAGGTGTCGGGCGGGATATTCACGCTCAATCAGCGCGAAATCGGTATCGCGATGATCCGCGATATCACGCGGCGCAGACAGCTCGAGGAAGAGCTGCTGCGCACACAGAAATTCGAGGCCATTGGAATACTTGCCGGGGGGATCGCCCACGATTTCAACAACCTGCTGACCGCCATTTCGGGCAACGTCGCCCTGGGAAAGATGATTGCCAATCCGGAGGACGAGCTGTACGAAAACCTTCTCGAAATAGAAAAAGCCGCCACCCTCGCCAAAGACCTCTCGTTCCAGCTCCTTCACTTCGGCCGTCTTTCGAAACCGCTGATCGACACCGTTTCGTTGGAAGAGATTCTCCGCTATTCCGCCGAAAAATTATTCGTGCCCGACAACGTGTCAATCGCGATCGATATAGCCGAGGGCCTCTGGCCCGCTAAAATCGACCCGGGGCAGATACAGAGGGTTATCGGCCATATACTGATGAACGCTGTCGAGGCAATGCCCACCGGGGGGGAGGCGCTGGTCATCGCGGAAAATATTACCATCGATGCCGGGCATCAAATTCCCGTAAGGCCCGGCAGGTATATCCGCATATCCATTAGCGACAGGGGAATCGGCATTCCACCGGAAAACGTCACACGCGTATTCGATCCATACTTCACCACCAAGACCACATACTCCGAGAAGGGGATGGGACTGGGGCTGTCGCTGTCCTATTCGATCGTCAAGCGACACCACGGACACATCGTTATTGACTCGACGGTAAACGCCGGCACCACGGTGGTGTTGTATCTGCCGGCCGCCGATTAAACCTGCGGGACCAATCAGCTCTTCAAATTGAATTCGTGTTTACCCTTCATCCTCGAATGCTCTATTTTTATACATCTGGACTGCACCACCTTCAGTCCCGCGGACCGCGCCTTTCCCGCGGACTCCCGGTGCGCAAGTCCCAGCTGCATCCAGACCGCCCCGGCCCCCGCCGCGATGGCCTCATCGACGATCGCAGGAATTGCGTCGACCGAACGGAAAATATCCACAACGTCGATTTTTTCCGGAACGGACGCAAGGTCCGGATACGATTTCTCGCCGAGAATCTCCTTTTGTGACGGGTTTACGGGTATAATTTTATAACCATGTCCCTTGAGGTACGCCCCGACTTTGTTACTGTCGCGGTCTGATTTGTCGGAAAGACCTACTATCGCGACGGTCCGCATATTGTTTAAAATCTTCCGTATTTCCTGTTCCGGGGGATTGAAATCGGGCATTTCGCACGTTGTTTCATCTTCCACATCGACCTCCGCAATATAACGGAATTTCAAGTGATACTAATGCCCTCCCGGCCTGCCGTCAATCAAGCACGTAATCCTCCCTGACCGGGCTCCAGCAATCGTAGGCGACGCAGGGACCATCCTCGGCCACCGCCGCATGCCTGATCCCCGAAGGTATCGTCACGACCTCGCCGGGCCCCATTACGGTCTCTTCTTCTCCAACCCTGAAACGCAGCTTCCCCGATATCACAACGGTGATCTGTTCGTGCGGATGACTGTGTTCGGGGACAACCGCACCCTCGCCCAGGTCGACGAACGTAACCATCACCCTATCCAGATGTACCGAGCGCATGATGACTCCGGGAGCTATCTCTTTCGTGGGCAGTTTAAATATAATTGCGAAATTAGACATTGTTTCCTCCTTCTTCCGATACGGTGCGGGGAGCTTCACCGGTCTTCCTTCCGGGAACCCTGCAGGTATTGCTTGATCTTGTTGCGTATATAATCTGGCATCTTGATGCCTATGTGGCGAAGGCGCAGTTCGTATTTATCGAACGACCGTATATGTTGCGACGTGGTGACGAAGATTTTAAAGTAGGATCGGATGCTTCCCTCCAACTCGCTTCGGAACTCGAGATCCTGGTTGAGCATGTCCTCGACGGGGGCGATTGCCCGGTAATTGACGGGTCGGCAGATCGACCGGTAGGCGACAAAACGCTGGAGGGTCTCACACTCATAGTCCCGCTCCAGGATGCTGCGTTCCACCGCATTGAGGTCGATGCAATCGACGATCTCGAAATTGTACTCTTCGCCGAGCGCCTCGCCGAGCAGTCCGCGCGCGCTCTTGTAATTATCGCACGAATGCAGGTCGCTGTCGCACTCCCGGTCGCACCTGAGATACAGAACGAAATCAATGTCGGAGCTCGGCTGGGACATCCCTACGTTAACCGAGCCGACTATATCCATGGCGATGTTCTCATTGAGTTTACTCTCTATCAGCCTCGCGACACGCTCCAGCCTGTCGACGCGTTCGTCGGTTTCGGGTGTCTGGAACATCCTGAAAAACTGCTTTATCTCGTTGAAGAGGCGTATTTCAGGGATATGTGAGTACTTCTGTATCTTGCTGTCGAAGTTCTCCCGCTTCAGCAGGGCCTCATGCCGCGCGTTGTCGATAACCTTATTCCGCCACCTTCCCCTGTGGAGCGTATGATCTATGATATCGTAGATACGCCCGTCGGCCATTTTCCTGAAGCCGATCCGGGTTACCGTTTTCCCCTCAATCTCGATCTGATAGAAGAAGCCCCCCTCGAGTACGTCCCCGGTGATCCCCGTCACCTCTCCGAACGGGGATGGGTTCAGATGGATGGTCCCCTCGCTGATCTCCATGCCCCAGTCGTTGTGGATATGGCCCGTCAGGCACAGGAGCACCGGGTTGGTGTCGCAGTAAGTGCGAAGCGCGGGCGAGCCCGATGGACCGACGAAGCTTATCCTGTCATGGATGCCGTGCGCCGGCTGGTGCGTCACGATGATGTCCGGCCGCACCTCGCTGAAAAAACGATGCATCTCGTTTTCACTGTCGTCGGTTCCGATGCCCGCCTTGTAATCGACGATGTACCGTTCCGGAATGCCCGCCGTCCAGATATCCGCGCCGCCATAGCCGGCGATCGTAAGACCATCCGGAGAGTAATGGTGAAGATGAAGGTCGCGTTCGTGCAGGGGGGTGTACTTCAGATCCATGTCGTAGTTCCCGGGCAGGCAGAGCACCTCCGAGCTCTGCTTGAGCGAAACTATGTTCTCGAGCACCTTGTATTTCTGCTGCATCACACGGCGTGCGCGGATGCTGTACTGCTGGTACTTGGTTCCCTTTTTCTGTATCTCTTCCGGAACGTCGGGCATCTCGAGGAGCTGGTCCACGAAGTCCTCGATGATCACGTCATCGCGCTCCATGCGCCTGCGCAGCGCGTGAAAGTAGGACTGGATATCGTGGTATCGTATGGCGGTGTCCATGCTGTAAAACGGTATATCGATGAGGTCTCCGGATACGATGTACATATCCGCCACGGTCTCAAAGAGCAGGTCCTTCACCTGCTCGAAGGCGCCGTGAATGTCGGCAAGATAGATTATCTTCATCGTGCCGCTTCCTTACAACGTCCGCGCACCCTGCTTGTTATTGTCATCGCTCCCAACCCGGCAAGCAGGAGTATCGAAGCGTAGAGCACCAGGTCCCCCGCCATCGAATAAAAGGTGCGGCGATTCATGGAAAAGTCAATCTCCCCGACCAGGTAGCCCTTTTTTAGAATGGGGATGGATGTGGTCACCCGGCCCAGCGGATCGACGAGGGCCGTGTATCCGGTGTTCCCGGCGCTTACGAACCAGATGCCGTTTTCCACCGCCCTGAACGTGGCGTTCGCGAAGCCCTGCATGTGCCCTTTGTATGTCTGCGTCCAGCCCAGATTGGTGATGTTAATGAAATAATCGGCCCCCATAACGCGATATTCGCGGCAGAGCCTCTGGAAGATGCCTTCATAACAGATGAGTGCGCCAAACCGCCGGCCTTCCACCTCGAAAAGGCTCGGGGACGAACCGGGAACGAAGCTCGAGGCGCCGAAGCTCTCGGTGATTCGCTTGATGAAGGGGAACCACTTCTCGTACGGAAACCACTCGCCGAAGGGAACGAGGTTGATCTTGGGATAGGTCTGCACCGGCACCCCCTCCTTGCTGATAAGCACCGCGTTGTTCTGCGGATATATCCTCCCGCCGTAGTGCTCCTCGAGGATTCCGATTTCACCGGTGAGAAGCGGCCTTTTGTGGGAGCGCGCGATTTCGAGCACCTCGCCCGTGAAGGGATTCATGCTGCCGGTCCTAAAGTTGTACGAGATTAGCTCGAGTGTCGCCGACTCGGACCATATTATAAAATCGGGCGATTCCCTCATGGCCGCGTCGGTGAGCCTGCCGAGCTCGCCGAGGTACATGAATTTATTGCTGTCCCAGGCCTCCCACGGATCGATGCAGGATTGTATCATGGCAAGCCGGAGCCTCCCGCTGTCACCCCCTCCCGACGATACCGCCATCCGTATCGCGCCGTAAAGCACCGACATCGCAACGAGCACCGCCACCATCGCGAGGCGCCTGAAAGCCGGGATCGAAACCATCCAGCGGAAGGAAAACGGCCGCCCGAATGCCGCCCGGGCGAAATCGGCGACAGCCGCGGATGCGAGTATCATGATGAAGGTCACACCGAATATTCCCACCAGCGATGAAACCTGCACAAACGACGAGAAGGTATACTGGGAATACCCCCAGTATGTCCACGGAAAGGCGAGAAAGCCTATGGACTGGATACCGTCGACGACGATCCAGACTGAAGGGTAGATTAACAGACGCAGTCTTTCGAAGCGCCGTGAGAGATATTCGGCCACGAGTATCTTGGTGGCGAAGACGACCGCGAGCACGGGAATTACAACGCAGAGGATGACGATGTCGCCGCCGGGAATCTTGTTGCCGAAATCGCCGATCCAGTGATAGGTCAGGAAAATGCCAAGCATTCCCGCCAGAAAGGAGTCGGCATACACCCTGCGAAAATCACCGGTTCGAACATGCATTAAAAGCGGAACGAGCGCGAACCATGCGAACAGGGGGAATCCTTTCAGAAACCACACATCGTACGACGGAAACGAAAAGAACATTAAAATACCGGTGGAAAGATAATAATGCCGGTGGCACCATTCCACGATTCTTCGTATCATCATTCACCGCCGATCATTTTCTGAAATTCATCTTCCGTAAGTACCCGCACGCCGAGTTGCCGCGCTTTCTCAAGCTTCGAGCCGGCCTCC
The DNA here is from genome assembly GCA_035477215.1 of Spirochaetota bacterium. Classification (NCBI taxonomy): domain Bacteria; kingdom Pseudomonadati; phylum Spirochaetota; species Spirochaetota bacterium. Next base: position 45,363 of record DATIKU010000058.1, read on the forward strand.
CCGCCCGCCACCACGTAGTCGGTTTTTTTACTCACCGAACCCGCGGCACGGCCGCCGTGCTTTTCCACCAGGGCCTCCGCCTCCGTGCGGGACATTCGTACAAGCGTACCCGTAAAGACGAAGGTCTTGCCCGCAACGCCCTTTAGTACCCGCGTTTCCACGACCTCATCGGCCACAATGAGGCCTGCTGCGAGCATTTCATCGATGAGCCTCAAGTTTTCAGGAGACCCGAAGAATTCCCGGATCGATTCCGCGACGCCCGGCCCCACCTCGTTTATCGCCATGAGCTCGTCCGCGGTTATATTGTACAGCCTTTCGAGCGAACCGACGCTTTGCGCGACCACCCTGGCGACATGCTCGCCGACGTTCCTGATGCCGAGCGCACGCAGCAAGGAGGAAAGCGGAATCCTCTTCCTTTTTTCTATCGAGGCGAGGATCTTCTCCGAGAGCTTCTCGCCCATCCGCTCGACCGCGAGCAGCTCCGCGGCGCCAAGCCGCAGGATGTCGGCGACGCTCTGCACGATGCCCGCGTCGTAAAGGCGCTGCACGAGGTCCGGTCCGAAAAATTCTATGTCGAGCCCGTCTTTCGATACGAAGAAGCGCAGCCGCTCCTGGAGCTTCGCCTCACAGTCGTTGTTGACGCACCGGACGTAAATCTCCTCACGACTGAGCGCGGAACCGCACGACGGGCATTCCTCCGGAGTCTCGATCGGCCGCTCCGACCCCGTCCGTTTTTCAGCCAGCACCGCAAGCACCTTTGGAATGACGTCTCCGGCGCGTATAACCTTCACGGCGTCGCCTATCCGCAGGTCGAGCCTGGCGATCTCGTTAAAATTATGGAGCGTCGCGCGTTTCACGAATACGCCGCCGATGTTGATAGGATCCAGGTTGCCAACGGGCGTAATAACGCCTGTACGCCCCACCTGGTAATCGACCGAATTGAGCACCGTGATCGCCTCTTGGGCTGGAAACTTCCATGCAACCGCCCAGCGCGGCGCCTTGCTGGTCGAACCGATTTTATCGCGCATTGCGAAATCGTTTATTTTCACGACCACACCGTCTATGTCGTAGCCGAGCGAGTGCCTGTTCTGTACCCAGTAATTGTAGAACTCCCGTATCCTGCCGAGATTGCCGAATTCCACGTTTTCCGGGCAGGGAAGTCCCGCCTTTTTAAAGAACTGAAACATCGTTTGCTGGTCGGGTAATGCGGGCCCTCCTGAAATTTTTCCGATTCCATAGAACGCGATACTCAGTTCACGTTCGGCGGTGACACGTGGATTAATCTGGCGGAGCGAACCGGCCGCGGCGTTGCGCGGATTGGCGAACGGCTGTTCCCCTCTCTCCCCGCGCCCGCGGTTGATACGCTCGAATTCCCTGTGCGTCATGTATACCTCGCCGCGTGCCGTGAGGTACTCCGGTACCGTGTCCCCGCCGAGCCGCTCCGGAATGGCCCGGATAGAGGAAAGGTTCGCCGTAACGTCTTCCCCTATTTCACCGTTTCCTCGCGTCGAACCGCGGTCGAACCTGCCGGCATCGTATAGAAGCTCCACCGCAAGTCCGTCAAACTTGAGCTCGACCGAATAAACGATTTCTTCAGTGCCGAGGATTTTCCTTATTCGCCCATCGAATTCGGAAAGCTCATCGCCCGAGAATACATTGCCCAGGCTCTGCATCGGAGGATCGTGGCGAACCTCATCGAAACCGTCGGAGATAACGTCACCGACCTTCGATGTCGGCGAGTCGAGCCTCCTGAGCTCCGGATGTTTCTCTTCAATCGAAGCGAGCTCGCGCATGAGTTCGTCGTACGCGGCGTCATCAACGAGAGGAGTGTCGAGGGTGTAATAGTGATGGTTATATTTCTCAATGAGCGCAACAAGCTCGTCGCAGCGCTCCCTAATCGCGCGTTTTGATTTCATTCCCAGTTCCCGTTCGAAGGCGTATAAATCATAATTATCGCATTGCCGGAAAGCCCGCCCGACTCCCATTCGTCGCCGGCGGGAGAATCCGAGCTTTTCAAACTGCGGGGCATACGCGGCATGGATTCTTTGGAATGAGATACTGTCGCTCGTTCGGACATCGAAGTCAAACCATTTTGACGTTAGTCTTCAAGCCGAAACCGTATGGGCAGGCGAATACGGCAGCGTATGGGTACGCGCTCCTTCGTCAGCGCCGGGCGGAAACTGATCTTCCGCGCCCAGTCGATCACCGCCGCGTCGAAATCGCGCCCGAGCGACTTCACGATGCGGCCGAAGACCACCGTACCCGACTCGTCGACCCCCAGCTCCACCACCACCACGCCCTCGATGCCCGCCTTGCGCATGGACTCGGGGTAGCGCGGCAGGCGGCCGAACACCGGGCGCGGCGGGAGCGCCGAATCCGAAAGCGCCTCGAAGCTGCCGTCCACGGAGCCGAACTCCTCCAGTTTCTCTTCGGTGATCTCCCGCGCGGGAGCGGCCGAATCCGACACCGAAATGTCCGCCTGCGTCTGAAGGCGCGAGAGTCGCAGCTCAACCATCTCGAAGGCATCGAACGAGGCGAAGTCCTTCGTGTCGAAGGACTCGCTCCAGCGCACGGCGAACAGGAGTCCAAGGAGCGCCACGAACGATACCAGCGACCACATGAGCGGCGGCCGCAGGCGCAGGTACCGCGCGAAGCGCCGCGGAATCGCCGTCACCGCGCTCATTCCGTCCGCTTCCTCGACAAGAGCACGATGTTGTATGCCCCGGCATCCCGGAGCACCTCCATCGCCTCGTTCACCCGCCGGTACGGGAGGCCAGCGTCCGCGCCGATTATCGCCCGCACGTCCGGATTGTCGGCCGCCCGGTATTTTGCCGCTCGGTAGAGGCCCTCGCGGTCCAACCGCTCGCCCCGCACGTAACAATCGCCCCGCGCATCGAGCCAGATATGAAAGTATTTCTTCGAACCGCCCTCCGTCGCGCCCGCCTCGGGCAGCGCCACCGGGATGTTCCGTTCGATGTCGATCGTGCTCGTCAGTATGAAAAAAACAAGGAGGATAAAGGCGATGTCCGCCATCGACGGAAGCGGCACTATCCCCTTCGGCTTCTGCCGTCGCGGTATCAGCATCGCGCCCCTCACTCCGTCCGAAGCGAGAGCCTGGCCACCCCCGCTTTCTTCACCGCGTCGATCGCCGATACCGCCGTCCCGTAAGGCAGATCACCCGATAGCTTCAATAAGACTACAAGGCCCGCATTCCCGCCGCGCTTCTCGCCGAGCAGCCTTTCGATGTCGGAAAGGTCTGCGCGCCTCCCGTCAAGCGTCGTCACTCCGTCCTTCCGCACGACTACCGTCACCACGTCGCCCGCCGCCACCACCGTCGCCGGCTTCGACGTGTCCGGAAGCGCCAGGTGCAGCCCTTCTTTCAGGAGAAAGATCGATGTCACCAGGAAGAAGATGATGAGCAGAAAGGCGATGTCCGACATCGACGCGATCGTCATTTCACCGGTCGGTTTCGCGCTACGCTTTATCCGTACCATTCTCCCGCACCAGCTTCTCCACGATGTCCGAGGCCAGCCGCTCTATCTCCGCCACGAACGACTCCACCCGGTGTACGAAGTAATTGTAAAAAGCGAGGAGCGGTATCGCCACGATAAGTCCCGCCTCCGTCGTCACCAGCGCCTCGTAGATGCCCCCCGCCACCAGCCGTGCGCTCACCTGGTCCGCCTCCGCGATGCTCTGAAACGCGGAGATCATCCCCGACACCGTCCCGAGAAATCCGATCAGCGGCGCTATGTTCCCGATCGCCGAAAGGATGTTGAGCCCCTTCTCGATCGCGGCCACCTCGATCGCCCCGCCCGCGCTGATCGCTTTTTCCACGTGGTCCAGGCCAAGCTTCCGGAGTTTCAGCCCCTTCCCCAGCACGCGGGCTATCACCAGGTTACGCTCGCGGCAGAGACGCTCCACCTCCTCCACCGTCCCGCCGCCGATCATCGCGTCGAGCTCCTCGATGAATTCACGCGGGTTGAGCTTCACCCGCCGGTAAAAGATGAAGCGCTCGATCACAAAGCCCATCCCCACCGCAGCCAGCACCAGGATCGGCCACATGAACGGACCGCCGCGCACAAACCAGTCGTACAGCGATATGCTCGACGTGGAGTCGTTCTTCTCCTTAATGGTAGGGGTTACGGCCATATCCGAAACGACCGCGCCATCCCGAGCGACCGGAGGATTGTCCGCACAATAAGCGGGAGTTGATATCCCCGAAAAGATCGGCATGAAGAACAACACGGCGCCGGCGATTATTTTCATTATCATGGAGAAACTCCCCGTATCATCCGGGATATTGTATCAGACTTGCGTCAAATCCAGAAGACCCGATTTACCCCGTCGCAGGCGGGGAGAATACAGCTTGATTCCCGATTATTCAACAACTCTATACATCGACTGCGATGCGGGTTTTCAATGATTTTTTTGGATGGCGTTGCCGCTGAATTTCGTGCCGATCAAGGCTTGTTTTTCCATCCAAGGCGTTTGAGCGCTTCGGCGACTTCTTTCCGAACTTCGGGGTCCTTATCGTTGACAAGGCCCACCAGCGGGTCCACGGCGCGGGCATCTCCCATTCTGCCGAGCGACCACGCGGCATGGCTCCTCACGCTCGCGTTCCCGTCTTTCAGCGAGGCAACGAGCTGGCTGAAAAGACCCGTCCGCCCGTTTTTACGCTGGTGTTCGTCTTTACCACCCGAACGCGAACGGACCCGGGTCGCCTCGTGAATCCCGTTCTCTTTGTGTTTCTTTTTATCTTTCGTATTTTCGCCGGATTGTTCCGTATCCGACTTCAGCGTTTCACCGGTCTGTTCGCCGCCCTTCTTACGCGCTTTCCACCACGGCATGATCGCCTCTCACAGTGTATCAGATTATTACTCCATCCGGACAGCCGCGGCCGGTTTTACTCCCGCGAATGGCCGTACGTCCGCCGATGATCCTATTACTTTCTCACCGCCGGGCCGATGGGTCAAGACAATTTATCGTGCGCTCAGCCTGCGGCACCCGTTTGGACGGCCATGCGTCGATGTATGGTGGAGATTTTCGCCTTGAGATTCAAAAGATACGCCGACTCCGGCTGTTTTTCACCCTCAACCACGTCGTACTCTTCACGCTTGATCGCACACAATACCGCTTCGTGGTCGCCGTCGTATTCCCGAAGCAGACGCTCCAGCCATTCGCGAAACCGCCCGGTGGCATCGATGGAACGGGGAATGTACGCGCGCGCATCCTCGCCGGTGTAGTAAAGGCCGTGGGAAATGATGAGGATGTCCACCTCGTACCCGGCGAGCCTCCGGAGCGAATTCATGTACGTGTCGTAATCGATCAGAAACTCGCTCATGATATAGTCGTCCCTGCCGGGAACGCCGACCGACTCAGACGGGATCATGACCTTCATCTCCGGGATGTAGTACGTGGTCATGTCGCGCGTGTGCCCCGGCGTGCGGATGGCCCGTACAGTCAGACCGGGTGACACCCTGATCTCGTCGCCATCCTCAAGCACCCTGTCAACGGTAAACGGCTCGAACGAAGGGACATCATCCTTCCCGAAACGGTTGAGCTTCGTGATGAGATCTACGGCCGATTGTTTCTTTATAATTTCGCTTCCCTCTATTGACGTGCCGATCATCAGACCGGGCATCATCCGCTTCAGATAACCCGCCGCTCCGCAATGGTCGAAGTGCACATGCGTCATGAACAGATATTCGGGCCTCCGCTCGCCCATGATTTTCACGATCCGGTCGTAGTAATGCGGACCGAAGCGGTAAATCCCGGCCTCGAACATCACCGGGTGCTCGCCGTCAAGCAAAAACGAAGGCACGGGCGCCGGGCCCAGGCAATAAAAATTCCCGGCAATCTTCGCCGGATCGCTCCTGACAATCATGGCAATGGCTCCTCCCTGTTTGTAAAGTCGAACCACTATCAGACCAGCCCGATCAGTCAAGTGATATTACGCGTTTAAACAGGGGTGTTACCGTCAAATAACCATTGACACGACGCAATAAAAGAAAAAGCTCGTAACGAGGGTAGCATTACATCCTGCCATCGGAGACACGTAATGAATTACGAAACCATTTCGTACAGCCACATCGAGAAAGGCATCGGCCACCTGCGCCTGTGCCGAACGCACTGCTACAACGCCATCAACCACCAGATGATGGAGGAGATCGAGGACTTCTGGCGTGAGAGGCTGTACGATCTCGACACGGTGGTCATCATCCTCAGCAGCGAATGCGAAAAGGGCTTCTGCGCGGGGCTCGACCTCAAGGAGACCGCCGAGATGTCGCCGAAGATGAACACGGCGGAATTCTACCGTTTCCAGGCCCGCCTTGCCCGTCTCAACCTGGCCATGCGCCGCGCGCCTCAGCCGATAATCTGCGCCGTGCACGGTGCCGCCGCGGGACAGGGCTTCAGCTTCGCCCTCGCCTCGGACATCCGCGTGATAACGCCCGACGCGCGCTTCAACGCCGCGTACATCAACATAGGCCTGGGAGGCGCTGACATGTCGTGCAGTTATTTTCTGCCCCGTATGATCGGCGCCGGGCGCGCCTACGAGTTCATGTACACCGGCGGCTTCATGTCGGCGGACGAGGCGCTCGCGCTCGGGCTGGTGAGCAAAATCGTCGAACGCGAAAAACTCATTGACGCGGCGCTCGAATACGCCCGAGTCATGATGACCAAGAACCACATGGGACTTCGCCTCACGAAGGAGGCGATCAACATGAACCTCGACGCCGGCGGGCTCGAGGCGGCGCTCAATATAGAGGACCGCAACCAGACGCTGCTGGCGATCGGCACCTTGATAAAAAAATGAGGTCCTGAAGCCATGGCATCGGCCCGCACGAAAATCCCCCCGCCCCCGGTGCGCTCCCTTCGATGAAGGGGGATCCTGTCCGACGGGTTTGAAATGGTATGGACACGTTTTTTCAAAAAACGGGAACATGATGAAGGCTCCCCTTTGCCAAAGAGGAGCTGCCGGAGGCCGAGGGGACTTAAACCGACGTCGGCATCGTATTCAATACCCTTATATCGCCGCCGTATTAACTAAGGGCGCGGATCATCTCCGCGCCCCTCATGTCTTCCGGTTAAACGGCGGCCTGCCCCGGCCTTATTTGAGCTGTGTGCCCATCTTTTTCTGTATCTCGCGCGCTTCTTTCACGGAGCTTTCGATGACCTCTCTCACCGAGGGGATGTCATCGATGATCCCCTGCACCTGCCCGATAAGCTGGACGCCGTTTTCCATGTCCCCCCCCTCGGTCGCCGCCTGAATCTTGTCAAACGCCGTTGCGAAGTGGGCGAGCTGGATCATCATCTTGGGACCCTGCAGCAGGGTGCCTATCGCGAGCTTTAACCACGGCAGGTTCATGAGCTTCGCGATGCGGATCGAGGCGAAGAATGCGCGGGGCAGGCTCATGCCCTGTCGAATCGCCTTTTCCGCGGCCGGGGTCTTAAGCACGCGGCAGTAGAGGCCGTCGAAGCGGTTGGAGTAGATGGTGTCTTCTATGCCGGCCTTAAGCTGCGCTTTGATGGTCTCCAGCGCCACCGGGCTCTCCTTTGTCATTGAAAGGCGGGTACCCATACCGACACCCTCGGCGCCCAGCGCCAGTGCCGCGGCCATTCCGCGTCCGTCGGCGATGCCGCCGATCGCTACGACCGGGATCTTCACCGCGTTGACGATCGCAGGGACCAACACCATCGTGGTGACCATTCCTCCGTGGGCCGCCGCCTCGTGACCGGTGACCTGCAGCGCGTCCGCGCCCTGTTGCTCGGCGCCTATTGCATGCTTCTCGTTCACCACGGTTGCGATTACCTTGCCGCCGTATTTATGAGCGCGCTCGGCGATCCAGCCGCACTTTCCGAGCGACACATTGATGACCGGGACCTTTTCTTTAAGCAGCACCTCGGCGTTCTCCCTGGCGCCCGGCATGAGAAGCGTCGCGCCCGCGCCGAAGGGCTTGTCGGTCAGCTCGCGGATCCTTTTAATGGCCGCGCGGGTGTCTTCCGGTTTGAGGGGACCGGTCGCAAGCCAGCCGATTCCGCCCGCGTTGCAGACTGCGGCGACGAGCTCCGGCGTGCTGATCCAGCTCATCCCCGGGAGGACGATCGGATATTTGATCTTGAACAGTTCGGTGATCCTTGTCTTCATGGTACTCTCCTTATTGTAATGACTACCTCACGAAACAGGCCCGACCGTGTTTTTCGGGCTTGGGCGGCATGGAAAAAGCATCCAATGCTTTTTCTGCGCTGAACAATACCATTAAATTTTTCACAGATCCTTTTTGTCAAACACATCTTGCGCGTAAAACCCCTGATTGTCTCATTACCGGGGTCAGAGCATGATCGGCGTGCATGACCTCAGCAATTAAAACGCGGTGCCCGCATGGGATGCGACTACGGCACCCGGCACGACCCGTGGGGCGGCACGACAAAGCCCGGCGATTTCGCCGCCCTCATGAAGGCTTTCGGCCAGGCCGGGGATAATCCATCGCGTTTCCTGGCCGATTCTTATTATCGCCGGCTCAAAAGCGGCATCGAAAAAGACCTTCACATTTACCGGTGGATACTCCGGCGGGGGCCGGGATGCCGGTGGAAAAAACCCGCCAGTAACGCCACGAGCAGAAACAACGCCATAATCCCGGACACCAGCAACAACGCACCCGGAAGCCCCATCCCCACCATCAGCACCGGTGAAATCGACGTCAACAGCCCTCCTCCCAGCAGCGGTTCGTATACGATCTGTTTAAATCCAAATGAAGGCGCCGCCTCGGTCCTGTATTCGGGATCGACGATGCGCAGAAGCAACAGTCCCACCGCGGTAACACCCGTCTGCATGCCGAACTCCACCACGCCGCGCTCGAACCACGCGTCAGGGAGCATCCGGGGCGCGAGAACCCAGGTAAGCATGAGCATCCATGCCAGGCCCGCGATCATGAGGATTGCGAATGGTGCGCCGTACTCCATGACAACGCGCATATTGAGCGAGGCGATGGCTGAGGCCACAAGCAGATCGAGCGAAAGCCCCTGAATCCGCTCGAAGCTCTGCCGGTCGAGCAGACGATCTGCCTTGAGCGCCGACGACCCGGCCTGTACGACGATGCCGCCGAGCATGGCGAGCGGAAACAGCGGAAAGCTTTTCAATATTGGATGAATCGCCCGCACACCCAAATACGCGAGCCAGCCGAGCAGGATGCTGATCCCGACAAATCCCAGATGAAAGGCGAGCGGTTCGATCGCGTTCATGGATACTGTCGAGGTGCCGATGGAACGGCGGTTCTTCTCGTCGAGGATGCCGGAGAGCACGTCCGGCTGAATACTGCCGGGGCTTTTTATCAGCAGGGTGTATCCCCTACGGGCGGCGAGGTTTACCAGCAACATACCGAAAATCACCGATGACGTAATTCCGACAGTCGCCGACATAAGCCCCAGGTCGCAGCCGTCGGGGAAACCCAGCGAACCGAACACCTCGCACATGCCCGAGGCGGTTCCATGCCCGCCCGAAAACCCGATTTCGAGTATGCTCGCAAAAATCGGCGGAACACCGAAGAGCGGAACGAGGAGCGTCATGGTGACGAGCATGGCCACGAAATACTGGCCGAAACCTGCGACAAAACCGTAACAGATCTGCGGCCCGGCATCGCGCCACACGGTTCGCAGCGACGGAATGGCGTGTCCCAGAAACATGCAGGCGAAAACCACCGAAATCAGCCGCCCGGGAAGCGCCGCCCATACCCCGATCACCTCCGGTGACAGGACCCCAAGCGCCTGGGGACTCAGGGCGAGCCCGATGAACCCAGCGATGAGCGAAGACGGCAGCAGTATCTTCTGTAATATGCGAAGCTTCGCCCTTAAAAATGTTCCCGCAAGCAGGAGCGCCGCGAGGAGACTCACCGCGATCATCAGGTCATTGAGTTGTTCCGCGTTCATCGCACCTCGATCGGTAAAACCGCCATGTGCCGGAACGGCGGTGCGTGTGACAGCGTTGAATCAAATTCGGGATGATTTAAATTACAAGTAGAATTTCGCCTGTCGTCGGCGCGGTTTTTTCTCGATCTTCGAAAAATGGCGTTTATAGCCCGGCTGCCGGCTTTAAAATTCGGTCACCGGCCGAAGCTCAACCGCCGGGTATACCTGTCCCTGCTTTGGGGGCATAGGGTTGTACACCCAGTCGATGTCCACCGTGCCGAGCCGTACGCCGCGAAAACGCGAATAGCCGTTGAAGACGCCCCTCACCAGCACGTCCTCCATGTCGAAGGTGATGCCGAACACCGCCACGGTCGAGCCCGCGGGGACCACCTCGAGTTCGTTCCTGTAGGCTGACGGCGCGAACGCCAGCCTGCCGCTTCCCGCCGCCCGGCACTGGAAGAGCGGTATAATGACCGGAAAGCCGTCGCCACCGACATACGCCATAAACTTGAGCGCGTCCATCCGGTTGAAGAGGCCCTCCGCCCATGGCTTGAGGACGGTTACACCCTTCTTCTTCGCGCCTCCCTTGAAGAGGCCCGTGAGGAGTGCCCCCTTTATGATGTCGCCCATGCGGAGATTTTCGCGCCCGTATGTTTCGACCAGGTCCATGTAATGGACTGTATGAATTCCAAAATAGGCGTTATACCGGAACATGGGCTTTTTATTGAACATCTCATAGTCCGGCCCCTCCTTCGTCTCGCCCGTCCAGAGGGCACGCCCGCGCCAGAGCTCCTTGTTGAGCGTCATGATCAGAAAGGCTGTTTTGGGATTCTTCTTCACGTGCTTTTTGCTCATACCCTCGGAGAACTGCCCCCAGTACATCGTGGTTGGCGTTTTCGCCTGCAGCGCAGTGATGAGCGTGATGTGCGGAAGACCGTCCGGATTGACGGTCGCGATAAGGCCGATCTTTGCGTCCGGCTCGAACTTGGGCATGTCCTCAGGATCGAAGGATTTATGGCTCAGCATTACGTCCTCCCTGCGCATGATGATTGGGCGCCGGCAAGAGGCCCGGACACCTCCGACTCAGCACGTGGTGCAGCCCTTAACCAGTTTAAGATGCCGCTTTTCCGGTCCCCCATCGGCGGCCTTCTCGACGCGCGGCGCACCGGTCCACTGCACGATAGAGGGACTTGAAAGCGCGCGACGGGCGACCGTCGCCAGGCCGTCGAGGTCTTCGCGCGAAAGCAGCGGCGTGTCCCGAAACTCCCAGTCGATGCCGAGCCGGCGATACTTGTCGCGGCATAGATTGTTGAACGAGCAGAGCTCCCAGCGCTCGATGACGGACTCAAGGTTTTCGGCGATGAACGAACCGATCGCCGTTACATTTTCAACCGTCGCCGTCGCGCCCGGGATGAGCGGCGTTCGTATCCAGAGAGATGACGGACGGCCCGATTTTTTCATGTAATCGCGAACGAACATAATGTTTTCGAGGATGCGTCCGTTCGGCGCGCCGGTACGTCGCCGGTGTTCGGCGCCGTCCATGATTTTAAGGTCGAAGAGCACCATGTCGGCGTGCGGCAGGATAGTTTCCAGTGCCTGCCTCGACGAATAGCCGCAGGTATCGAGCACCGTATGCAGGCCGCGCAGTCTGCACTCCCTCAGAAATTCGACGACGAAGGGCGCCTGCACGGTCGGATCGCCGCCCGAGGCCGTGATGCCGCCGCCTGACTGCTCGAAATAGGCGCGGTCCTTCTCCACCTCGCGAACCAGGTCGGCGAGCGCCCACTTTTTCCCCAGGAGCTCCATGGCCGTCGAGGGACACGCGTCGGCGCAGGCCCCGCATCCGGCGCAGCGCTTCCGGTCGATCACGACGCCGGCCGCCTCGAAAGCGAGCACCCCTTCAGGACAGGCCGCGACACAGGAGCGACAGCCGATGCACCGGTTCTCGATCCACTGCACCTGCGGTTTTGACGAGATGCTCTCCGGGTTATGGCACCACGAACACGAAAGGCCGCAGCCCTTGAAAAAGACCGTGGTCCGGATGCCGGGCCCGTCCTCGGTGGACATTCGCTGAATATTGAGCACCGTTGCCATGGGCGCTGCCGGTGATTCATGGATTGTCTTCATTCTCGTCATGCCGTGCGGCGGGACCGGACGGTTTTAATGCGACCGTCCCCGCGCAGGGTGCCATCCTCCCCGTCAATACTTGTTATGGCTCTCGCGCGCGATTATCTCGTCCTGCAGCTCGCGGCCGATCGCCGAAAAATAGGCGTTGTATCCGGTGACCCTCACCAGCAGGTGCCGGTAGGCCCCCGGGTGCTTCTGCGCATCGCGCAGCATGTCCGCATCGATCATGTTGACCTGCAGCGCGGTCCCGCCGTTCTCCGCGTACCCGCGCAGGAAGGCCTTGAACTTGGTGCGATGCTCCGGATCGCGCAACAGCGACGGATTGAAGGTGATGGTATGGCTCGCCCCGTTCGGAAGGCTGTTCAGGTAACCCTTCCAGTCGCCGCCGCCGGCATCCCTTCCGCCCAACGCCTTGCCCACGGAGTTGGCGTTTGCCGTCGGTCCGTTGATGTCCGCTCCGTTCGACGGACAGATGGCGTTTGAGAGGAACTGTCCCTTCGGCCGTCCGTCCGGGCTCGCGGCAAGGACGAAGCCGTCGCCCACCCAGTAGTTCCACGAGAGCATGCCGGGACGAAAGCGCCTGCCGGTCGATTTGGTGGCGTGCTTCCAGGTTTCTTCCGTCCACAGGTCCATGACGCGCCGCGCCATTTCGTCGGCGTAGTCGTCGTCGCGGCCGTACTTGGGCGCGCGGTTTTTCGCCTTCGCCTGAAGCACCTCGTGGCCGACCCAGTTATCTTTAAGGGCCTTTATGAGTTCGGCCATGGTGCATTCCTTTTTGTCGAACACGAGATACTTCACCGCAAGGAGCGAATCGACCGTGGTCGCGAAGGTGACGCCTTCTATCGTGGTGAAGCTGAGCTCGGCCCCGCCCTGCGTTACGTCCACGCCCTTCGCGGCGCATCCGCGTACCAGGCACGATAGGTAGGGCGTGGGCGAAAACCGCGCCCGGGCGCTCTCGGACATCTCGTAAATCTCCACGCATTTCTTTACGATGAACCTGGTCTGCTCCGCATAGGCGTTCCAGAACTCGTCCCATGTTTTGAATTTCGTCGCGTCGCCGGTGTCGGGCCCCACGCGCGCCGGAGGCGTTGTTTTCCCGGTTAGAAGGTCGGTGAATGGGAGCAGGTCTTTCCCGCCGGTAAGCGCGAGCTCCACCGCCTTCAGGAGGTTGAGGTTATTGTCCACGGTCCCCGAGCGGTCGTTTCCGACCATCGTGTTCTCCAGACATCCCACCGAGGCATAGTCGTGAACATTCGATTCGTTGATAAGATGCCCGACCCCGGAACGATTCGCCTCCCGGAGCATTCCCGCCATCGAGCGCTCGTCGAAATTCAACAGAAAAGGCGCTCCCTGGCTCGAGGAGATCATCGAAACGACCGTGTCCATAAGCTTCTCGGGCGAGGTGCGGTGCAATCGTACGTTAGGTTTTGGTTCGAGAATCGGCGTCATCTCGTCGATCACCTCCAGGAGCACATAGGTGAGTTCGTTCGTCATGTCCTTCCCATCCGCTCCGAGTCCCGAGAGATTGAAGAGCTGTCCGAACCCCGCGGTGATCCCCTGGTTGCCGCCCACCCGGATCATGGCGTCGTAGGCGGTATTGGAGTGCACCCAGAAGCACTTGAGTATCTCCTTGCCGAACTCGCGGTCCATGCCGTTATTGATCGAGTGCTCCCAGTACGGCAGCAGGTACTGGTCCAGGCGCCCGAACGACACGCCGGGGCCGGGATAGTTTTCATCGCTCATCACCAGCATGTGCGAAAGCCACAGCGCCTGGACCGCCTCGTGAAACGTGACCGAGGGCTCCCACGGCACGCGGTCGAGGTTTGCGGCCATCTGCGTCAGCTCCTCCTTTCGCGCAGGTGTCGATTCCCTGGCCGCGAGCCTGCGGCATTCCCCGGCATAGACCGCCGCCAGCTCCTTCGGCATGACCGCGGCGGTCATCATCGCATGAAGCTGGGCGCCGCGCGGGCCGCTTTTTTCGCGATCGGAAAGCTCGTAATAGCGCGCCATCAGCTCCGCGTAAATGTCCTTCCATCCCTCGACGAGGACCCGTTTATAGTCCGGTATGAGGTGGCCCGAGGTCGCGCCCGAATTTCCGAATCCGTGGTCGTGGAACCATTTCATCATCGCGCGCGCTCCTTTTTTACCGTATATCAGCCTGTCGCGCTCTTCCAGCTCCTTCTTCGTCCAGCAGCGCGATGCCTGAAGGTTGAATCGCGAACCGGCGATGAGGTCGCCGGGCAGCACCTCGTGCGGCATGTAACCGACCATTACCTCCTTTACGAACCATGCGCGCCGTTCGGGGATGCTCCATTTCCAGAAATCGTCGTGCAGGTGTACGGTACGGGCCATCTGGTGGAAGGATGATCGGAAGGTTTGTAAAAATGCATAGGTTTCGGGAACTATGTAATAGGTGATCTCATCGTACTGGACGTCCCAGGGAGTGCCCGTGGTCCATGGCATGAACTCGTTGTTCCAGGCCCGGTCCACCCCGCTGAAGAAATAATCGCGAAGCCAGGTTATGCGAGGAGAGAGACCCTTCGGTTCCTTTATCGCGAATCGAGCCGCCGACGCCGTCGTGTTCATGCCGCACCCCCTGTGTTGTTATACGACCTTCTCGTTCGAGACGGCCGCGATTCTTTCGTCTATCGTTTTATTGAGATAGCGCTCCCCGTGATCGAGCAGGCGCTTCATCACCGCCGATGCCTTTTTTTCGTCGCGCGCCTCGAAGGATTCTACCAGCCGACGGTGAAAACCGAACACCCTGGGCGCCACGTCGGGGTCGGTGAAAAAAATCCCGGTGAGGTTGGTGTAGACGTCTTTGAATGAATTCATGATGAGCGGATAAACGAGATTCCCGGTGGCGATCGCCGTGACGAGATGGAATTCGAAATCGATCGCGACGATCGTTTCGGGCCTGGAGAGGTCGCATTCCTTTTCGCGACCGATTATCTCGCGGAACTGGCGGAGGTGCTCGCCGGTCCGGTTGCGCGCGGCGAGCCGGGCGGTTTCCATCTCGAACAGTTCGCGCATCCGGATCATGCTGCGAAGCAGCCCCGGTTCGAGGTTTCCCCTGTGGTACGACAGGAGCGATTCGAGCAGCGAGAGAGAGCCCCTTCTGCGATAGTCGTTGACGTACGCGCCCTTGCGCGGCTTGAGCGTCACCAGTCCGCGCGCCTGGAGCTCCACCAGCCCCTCGTGCACCACGGGCCGGCTTACCCCCATTCGGCCGGCGAGCTCCCGTTCCGACGGCAGGCGGCTGCCGATAACGAGCTCCCCGGATATGATGAGCGCCTCGAAGCGCGTTACGAACGCCCCGACAAGGCTCTGTGCGCGTATGGGACCCAGAAGTTCGGTCACGATCACCCCCAATGGCTGCTGGTAATACCACCTGCCATTTGTACTAACGCCCTGAAAAAGTCAAGCACCAAATGACCGCACCGGCGGACCTCCACATGCCTGAAGGCGGCCCTGATTCAGGCCACTTCCGTCACTGTGTGGTCAGGTCGGGCGGCCTCATGACACTTTTGATTTTAACCGAAAGCTGCACGATGGTATACGGCTTCTGGATGAAATCCGCGACCCCCTGACTCAGGACCCTGTTGAGTACGGATTCCTCGATAAAACCAGACGCCAGCAGCACCCTTACGCCCGGATCGGCTTCCCGCATCCGCTCAAAAACCTCAAGCCCCGACATCCCGGGCATGGAAAGGTCGAGGATAACGGCATCGAGCCTGTGGCGTTCCCGGCTGAATATGCCCAGGGCCTCTCTCCCGCTTTCCGCCGATATCACCTCGTACCCCAGGCGTTCAAGCATACCTGCCGCAATGTCAAGCACCGGTTTCTCATCATCAACGAGCAACAGCCGGCCCTCTCCGGTCACCATGTCACCCATTCCGGAAGCGGGCCGCACCGGAGACGGCTCGCCCTCAAGTGCGGGGAGATAGACCGAAAACACGGAACCCGCACCGACGCGGCTGGTGACATCGATAAATCCGCCGTGCTGTTGCACGATGTTATATGCCATGGAAAGCCCCAGGCCCGTTCCTTCCTCCTTTCTCTTGGTCGTGAAGAACGGATCGAATATCTGCGCCCTGACCTCCTCATCGATCCCCACCCCGGTATCGCCGACCTCAAGCTTTATATACTTCACCCCGGGCCGCGCAAACGGATAGAGGGCGAAGAATTCGTCCGAGCCCGGCTCTTCTCTGGCCGAAACCGAAAGAGTGCCGCCCTCCCGTTCGCCGAAGGGGCGCATACTCGTCATGGCGTGCGCGGCGTTGACGCAGAGGTTTAAAAGCACCTGCTCCATCTGCATCGGATCGGCCAGCACCCGAAACGGGGAATCGCCGTTTTGAAAATCGAGTTTGACTGATTTCGGCAGTGTATTTCGACAGAGTTTGAATACGCTTATGATGGTCTCATTCAGGTCGACGGGTATCGTCTGCAGGCCGCTTTTTCGTGAAAGTGTGAGGAGCTGCCTGGTCATATCCACCGATCGACGGGACGACTCGAGCGCGATTTCAATATATTTTAAAACGGCGTCCCGGTCCACCCGGCCGTCTTTTCCCAGGACAAGGCGGATCATATCCAGGCCCCCCATGATTCCCATCAGCATGTTGTTGAATTCGTGGGCTATGCCGCCGGCAAGGGTGCCGATCGCTTCCATTTTCTGGGACTGTATAAGCTGGGCCAGGGTCTTCTCCCGCTCCTCCTCGGCCCTTTTGCGGTCGGTTATCTCGAAGCCTATGCCGATCAGATAGACTTCCCCGTCAAGTCGCATGCGCGACACGGCCACATGGAAAACCAGCCGGTCGCCGTTTTTGTGTGCAAAGGTGATCTCGGCGCTCGACTGGCCCGTATCGAATGCCTCGTGAATCCTGGCCGCCGCCAGTTGCCTGTCCTTCGGACAGACCAGATCGAGCGCGCTCATCGCCCGCACTTCCTCCGGCGTATAGCCGAAGGCCTCATCGGTTTTCTCGCGGCCCTTCCAGCGCACCAGTTTACCGCCGCCGGCAAGGACGAAGAATATCCCCGGCAGGGTGTCTATGATGGTCGTGGCGAAGTTTTTTTCCTTGAGTACGCGATCTTCCGCCTCCTTCCTCTCGTGGATGTCCGTAAGGACGCCGTTTGCCCCGACAAACTCCCCCCTGTGGAATATGGGTCTGCTTAAGCTCATTATCCAGCGGTATCCCCCGGTTTTCGTCATTATCCGATAGACACTTGGTTTTACCACATCGTGCATTAGCTCCCCGAACCGCACGATTATCCTTTCAACATCCTCCGGGTGAATCAGTGATGAGAAGTTTAGGTCCTCGATCTCCGTGGGCGTAAAACCAATCATTTTCTCAACTGCCGGACTCAGATACGTAATGGCGCCGCTTGCGTCAATGGAGTAAATGACCTCGTTTATGTTTTCCACCAGGCTCCGGTATTTCTCCTCGCTGCGTCTTAATTCGTTTTCGGCGGCGATAAGTTCCTCGTTCTGGGCCTCGAATTCCTCATTGGTCGCGCCGAGCTCCTCCATGGCCGCGTTCAGCTCCTCGTTCGTAGCCTCAAGCTCCTGGTTCGCCCTGGTGAGAAGCTCTATATTCTTCTCCTGTTCCGCCCGCGAGCTTCGAAGGTCATCCGCAAGCGCTTTCATCCTGTCTATCATACCGGCCGATGCCGAAAATACGAGCCAGAGGAAGCCCAGCTCCGTACTCCATTCGGTAAAAAAATTAAGCGGGAGCCTGCCGAACGCCGTAAACGCGCCTATGACGGCAAATACCGCGAAGCCCCCCACGCCGGCGAGAAAATAACGCGCGAAACGGTTTCCCCTCCATAGAGCGAATACGGTATGGATAATAACAATGAACGCGAATGCCATCAACAGCGCATACGTCATCTGCAGGCACGGGCGCGCCGGAAGCAAAAGCGAAAGGACGGCCGCGAGCGGAAACAGAACGTATCCGAATAAAATAAAAAGCCTGTCGGTCCCGGGACTCGATGCGCGGAGATCCATTATGGCACGCGCGAAAAGCGCACCGAACAGGCCAAGCAGGTTCATGGTCACCGGAAGCGCGGCATTCGCCCACCAAGGCAGGCCGGGCCAGAGAAACTGAAAGGCGTAGCCGCGGTGCGCGATTTGATATAAAAAGAGTGTTGAGGCGAATAGCGCGAAGTACAGATAGACGGGCTTCCGAAGCAGCGCGTACGCGAACATATAAAAACCGGCGACAAGGAACAGCATGCCGTAAAGCAGCCAGAGCCGGGGCAGAACGAGGTTCTTTTTCTCAAGGAATTTCGGCCAGGTAAACAGTCGCACGGTGAAACGCAGGGAGCCGGCGCTCAGGACCCTCATGTACACCGTTGAGGCGCCCGGTTCCAGCGAAACGGGGATCAGGAAATTCGGGTCTCTGATCGGCCGCGATTCAAAGACGCGGAGGTCCCCTGTTTCGACTTTATCGAAACCTCCGCGACCGTCGGGGACGTGGAAATCGACAAGGTCGAGGCTTGGAAAATCTATCTCGAGCAGGACCTCCCGGCGTGTCTGCCGGGAATTATGGATGTCCGCCCTGAACCAGTACGCCGACCGGGAATAGCCTAAATTGACGTATCTATTCTCATTATGTGTCCATTCGACCGGCCCATCCGCTATTTCGCGGATGGTGAGATCGCCATTCGTGTCTTCGAAGTAGTACAGGCTGGCTGAAATATTCACCCCGTTTTCGCAAGACGCCCCCGCCGATTCCACGGCGGCGGCACGGGAGCCGGAGACGACGACGGCGAACAAAAAGACCGCCGCGATCAGTCGCACGAAACGCGAACCGATGGCCGGAAACGAGGGTTCACCGGGAAATGGCACGAGGCGATCCATGGTCCTTATACTACCCTGTTATTGAATGATATCAAGTACTATTCATGATGCAATCAGGAAAGGCGAGCGGCCATGCCGCCCGGTTATACAAATCCGGCCGGCCGGAAAATATATTTTAGTTTAACAATTTCCGGCAAATGCCGATAGTATTGATGGGACATAATGATAAACGGTCGCGCGGCCGCACATCCCGGACCGGCGGGTTCTACGATAGCTTCGATCATTCACTTGTGGACGAGGAACAGATGAAAAAAAAGGCGAAAAGCTTCAAGTCTCAGCTAAAGAAGTACCTTGGCATAAAGGGGCTGGATATCGTCGTATATCTTCGCGATGGTAAATCCGTCGAGCTCAACAAAAACAGGATACTGGTGAAGGACGATATCGTCCTCACCGACAAGAACAACAGGGAGGTCAGAATCCCCCTCTCTCAGATAATTTCGGTCGATATGTTCGCCGCCTGACATCATTTTTTATTTCCTCCCGAGCTTCTAATCTCATCCCCGCCCGCATACGGGGATTTTTCTCGCACACATACGGCTCAAATAATAATTATTGACAGTTCGTAATATGCTTTATACTGTACCGGTGGTCGCGTGAAATACACCGTAACTTTAAATAAGCATTTATTATCATTGTGCCGTATTTTACACATGGGCGGGGTCCTTTTCTCTTGCCGGGATTAAGGCCCGACCGTAACAACGATGACGCGTGGTGTACTTACCAGCAGCGGGAAGCGCCGCTGATCCGACGGAATACGGATTCGCTTCTTTTCGGACGGAAGCGGGCGACCGGATATTCCGGTAATGCGACAAGCCAAACGACATCCCGGGGTTTCGGCCTTTCATGCAGAATATTAAATATCATGCGGTCAACACCGTTTCCGTCATCGCTTTCGCGCTGGTCCTCGCCGCCGGCATCAACCAGGTGATCAGGTTGAGCATTGCGCCGCCGCCGGGGCACCAGCAACGGAAACAGCGGGCCGTCGGACAGCAGGTGCCGGCGAAGACCTTTGACGACTACAGACATATCCTCGAATCGGGCTTTTTCAGGCTCGCCGGCCAGGAAACACTCAACGGCGAGGCCGCCGTTTCGAGCAGGCTCACGGAACTTCAGCTTATGGGCACGATTTCCGGTCCCTCAGCGATTGCGCGCGCGTTGATCAAGAAGAACACCGAAAAGGACCCCGAGGTATTCAGGATAGGGGCCGCAGTTTACGGTTTTACTCTGGTAAGGATTGATAATGCCAAAATATACCTCAGGGGAAGCGATAAAAAGATAGAGGTACTTGACATGTTCTCCGGCCCCGTGCCCGCGGGCGATACCGGCAAGGGCACTTTGCCGGTTTCGGGCGAGGGACGCATCAAGCAGACTATCAGCCGGGCCGAGCTGCAGCAAAAGGTGCTCAACAACATGGACAACGCGCTCGCGGGCCTGCGCGCCGGTCCGTACCGGGTGGACGGTAAAATTCAGGGATACAAGCTCTTCCGCGTAGATCCGAACAGCGTGCTGTATCAGCTCGGCGCTCGAAACGGCGACGTTGTTCGGCGGGTAAACGGCCACCCCATTGAAAGCACCGAGAAGCTGTACCAGATGTGGCAGTCGATCCAGGGAAATTCCCGTATAACGATAGACCTCGAGCGCGGCGGGAAGCTCGTCAATTACGACTTTACCGTTTCCGATTAGGGAAATAACTCAGGGGAAAACGCACATGACCGGTTCAAGACACTTCAGGGCGATTACGATTTTCATGCTGATCCTCATGTGTTGCGCCGTTTCCGGGCCCTACCTTTATTCGCAGGCGACTGAAGACGGCACCGCCGACGCCAAACTCATGCCCGCCGGCGAGGCCCCCGAGAAGCCGGTCGAAACGCCCGTCGCCCCGGCGGCCGACCGGGTGGATAAGCCGCGGCAGGCGCCGAAAGTCGACCGGACCGAAAAATATTTCACGCTCAACTTCAAGGAGGTGGAGCTCGCCGAGTTTCTCAACATCATGAGCCAGCTCATCAAAAAGAACATCATGGTCGACGAGAAGGTGCGCGGCAAGATCACCATAAGCTCCGCCAAACGCATACCCGTTACCCAGGCGTTCGATATTCTCAAATCGATCCTCGAGGTGAAGGGGTTCGCGGTCATCGAGACCGAGAACCTCGTAAAAATCGTCCCCATCAAGGACGCTATCAAGAAAAACGTGGAGATCATCGTCGATAAAGACGGCAGGGCCGTGCTGCCCGCCGAGGACCGCGCCATCACCTATCTCCTCCAGATTGAATACGCGGACGCCAACGAAGTGGCGAATGTGCTGCGCCAGCTCAAATCCAACGATACCGACATAGTGGTCTATCTTCCGCTCAACATCATCATCCTGAGCGGCAACGCCAATGAGATCGGCGGCCTGACCCGCATCAGCCATTCGCTCGATAAAAAGATGGAGGACATCAAGGACGATAAGGCGCGCAAGGGCAATATCCACGTCATCCATCTGGAGAACTCCGACGCGGAAAAGCTCGCGGCCGTGCTTTCGCGGATACCCTTTTCGGAAAGCGCCATGATCGATACCAGCCCGGTCCCGCCGGCGACGGCCCTGCCTCAGACACCCAAGCCGCCGCAACAGCAGCCCGCGGTACGCCGCTCGGACCGCACATCGCGCGTCACGCAGACGCAGCAGACGGTCTCGCCGACGGCCGCGTCGCAGAAGCTTTCCATAATCGCGAATAAGGACACCAACTCGCTCATCATCTCCGCCACGCCGCAGGAGTTCGCCGAGATAGAGCGTATCGTTAGAGAGCTCGACATTGTCCGCGAACAGGTGCTCATCGAGGCGTTGATCGTCGAGGTTTCCGCCGAGAACAGCTGGGGTTTCGGAATCGACTGGATGCTCGGCGACCAGAGCGGGCGGCACATTTACGGCGGCTCTTCGATTATGGGCAACGCCCCGAATTACACGGTGCCCGACGGCCTCACCGGCAAGACGCTTGCCGTCCCCCTGAGCACCGGTTTTCAGCTCGGATACCTTGCCGACCGCAGCATACTCGGTTACATTCTTCTCAACGCACAGGGCACGGACAAGAATTTCAACGTACTCTCGACGCCGCAGATACTCACCATCGACAACCAGGAAGCCGAACTCAATGTGGGCGAGGAAATCCCCGTCCCAACCAACAACCGTATCAGCGACACCGGGGTCCAGTTTTACACTTTCGAATACAAGCCCGTCGGGGTTAAGCTCAAGATCACTCCGCACATCACCCAGAAAAACCGTATTACACTCGACCTTTACCAGGAGGTGAACTCGGTGCTGGGTACGACGACCGTGTCCTCTACCGGCGCCATCATCCCGCCGAAGCTCGGCAAGCGCGACATCAGGACAAAGATCTCCGTACACGACGGAAAGACGATCGTGGTCGGCGGGCTCATCCGCAACGACAAGTCGGTTACGGAGGTAAAGGTACCCGTGCTCGGCGACATTCCTCTTCTGGGCTGGTTCTTCAAGCGCAAGACCGTCGAGTACACCAAGACAAATCTTCTTGTATTCATCACTCCGCATATTGTCACCAAGCCGGAGCGCGCGGAGGCGATAACCGAGCAGAAGCGTGAGGAGCAGCGAAGGCTGAAGGAGCGATAACCATGAGCGTCCGCGGCAGGAAGACAAAACCGCTGGGGGCCCTTCTTGTCGACCGTAAGGTCGTCACGCCCGAGCAACTTCAGGAGGCGCTTCTCCTCCAGAAGTCCATGCCGCTGCGCCTCGGCCAGCTCCTCATCAAAAAAGGGATGGCAACCGAGGACGAGGTGCTGGGGGCGCTCGCGGAACAGTCGGGGATTGCATACCATAAAAACATAGTGTTCGACGACCCGGAGAACACCTTCAACAGGGTCCCCACTTACTTCCTGAAAAAAAACAGGATTGCGCCCTTTAAATCCGACGGATCGGTCATCCATGTCGCGTCGGCCGACGTGCTCAATATCCATCCCTTCGACGACCTCAAGATGCTGTACCCGGATTACGACATAGAAACCGTGCTCGCGCCAGAGGCCGAGATACTGCGCGTCATCAACAGCCATTTCGACATAATGCGCGCGGACTCCGCCGACGAAGTGATAGACGGCCTTGCCGGTTCCGACTTCGAGATACTATCATCCGCCATACCCGAGACCGAGGACATCCTCGACATGGCGAACGAGGCCCCCATCATCCGCCTCGTCAATACCATGGTTTCCCAGGCCGTCCAGGACAGGGCAAGCGACATTCATATCGAGCCCTACGAGAAGGACCTGGCGGTCCGGTTTCGCATTGACGGCATCCTCTATCAGATGTTTACCCCGCCCAAAAAGTACCAGGGGGCGATCATCTCGCGAATCAAGATCATGGCGAACCTCAATATCGCCGAAAACCGCCTGCCCCAGGACGGGCGCATCCAGATCAAGATCGGCGGCAAGGACATCGACATTCGCGTGTCGGTTTTCCCGACTTATTACGGCGAGCGCGTGGTGATGCGTCTGCTCAACAAGACCGACATGAACTTCGACCTGTCGGCCATGGGTTTTTCCGAGACCGTTCTTAAGTCGTTCGAGGACACTATCAGGAAAACCTACGGCGTGGTGCTGGTTACCGGCCCCACCGGAAGCGGCAAGAGCACAACGCTCTACAGCGTGCTCTCGCGTCTTCGCTCTTCCGAGATCAATATCCTCACGGTCGAGGACCCGATCGAGTATCAGCTCCACGGCGTGGGCCAGATGCAGGTGAAGCCCAAGATCGACCTCACCTTCGCCAACGGCCTGCGCTCCATCCTGCGCCAGGACCCGGACGTCATCATGATCGGGGAGATACGCGACCTCGAGACCGCGGAGATCGCCATTCAGGCCGCGCTTACCGGCCACCGTGTCTTTTCCACGCTCCATACCAACGACGCGGCCAGCGGCGTCACCCGGCTCATCGACATGGGGGTCGAGCCGTTTCTCATTACCTCCTCCGTCAACGCGTTTCTCGCCCAGCGGCTGGTACGCAGAGTATGTCCGCACTGCCGCGAGGCGTACCGGCCCACCGCTCAGATGCTTTCACAGCTCGGCGTCAGCGCGGCGAAGATAAAGGGCAGCCGCTTCTACCGCGGCAAAGGCTGCGAAAAATGCCTGGGCACCGGCTTCCTGGGCAGGACCGGCATTTTCGAGTTCCTGCCGCTCTCGAATGATATCCGGCGGATGATCATCGTCCGCTCTGAGGCGTATGAGATCAAGGAACAGGCGATCAAGGAAGGGATGCTCACCCTTCTTTCGGATGGGCTCCAGAAAGCGATGGATGGAACCACCACCATAGAAGAAGTGCTGAGGGTGAGCTGAAGTGATTTTCGAATACCATGCCCTCGACAGGAAGGGCGATACGGTTACCGACGTGGTGGACGCCCCGAGCGAACAGGCGGCGCGCCAGAAGGTGCGGGGCATGGGGCTCTACCTCGTCAGGCTCGAGCAGCACGGAGGCGGGCCCTTTGCATCTTCCTCCGCGTCGAAGAGCGGGATTCGCAGGGCGTATGAGGAGCTCTCCTACTACCTGGATCTGAAGTTCAGTTCGAAACAGGTCGGCATCTTCTCCCGCCAGCTGTCGGTCCTTCTGGGCGCGGGAATGCCGCTTCTGGTCTCCATAAACGACATCATCGACCAGGTCGACAACAGGAACTTCAAGAGCATCGTTGCGGACATCAAGGAGAAACTGCAGGAAGGCTCGTCCTTTTCGGCCTGCCTGGAGCGACACCCGATCGTCTTTTCGGAGATGTACATCAACATGGTACGGGTCGGCGAGAGCCTCGGTTCGCTCGACCAGGTGATCGAGCGGCTGGCGGAACTCGAGGAGAAGAAAAATATTTTAAAGGGCAAGATTCAGGCCGCGCTGTGGTACCCGGCCTTTCTCATCTTCTTCGCGATTGTGGTGGTGCTCTTCATCATGATAAACATCATCCCCTCGCTCACCCGCATGTTTTTGGAGCTGGGCAAGGATCTTCCCCTGCCGACCAGGATGGTGATGGGATTCAGCGATTTCCTAGCCACCTTCTGGCCGTTTCTGCTGGCGGCCGCCGCGGCGGGAGCGTATTTTCTCAGGCGTTACGTTAAAACGCCCGAGGGCCGGCGCAAGGCCGACGAACTGAAGCTCTCGGTTCCGCTTATCGGCGGCCTCTACCGGAAGCTGGTGGTGCTGCGCTTTACGCAGAACCTCGGAGTGCTGCTCTCCAACCGCGTCGACATCATGAAGTCGTTCGAGATCGTCAAGAAGATCGTGGTCAATTCGGTCATCGAGGAGAAGATCGACGGGGCGGCTGACAGGGTCCGCGAGGGTTCATCGGTCTCGACCGCCCTCGCAAAGGCGGACTTTTTACCGCGGATGGTCATCGGCATGATCGCCGCCGGCGAGGCGAGCGATCAGCTCGACGCCATGCTCCAGAATATCGGCCGCGTGTATGAAACCGAGCTCGACCTTACGGTGTCGAGCCTCACCAGCATGATCGAACCGATCATTATCATCATCATGGGAGTGGTCATCGGCCTCATCGTTATAGCGGTGCTTTTGCCCATATTCGAAATGAACCTTATTCTACAGTGAGGGAGATATGAAACACACACTGAAAACGCTCATCAAACGGGCCGCGGAAGCGGCCAATCGAATGAAGGGGAACGGCGGTTTTACACTCATCGAACTCATGATCGTCATCGCCATCATCGCCATTCTTTCGATCATTGTCGTGCCGCGTTTCATGGATATTCCACAGAAGGCCCGCGTGGAGGCCGCAAAGCAGCAGATAGCCGCCTTCGGACTGGCGCTGGACCGCTACAACCTCGACAACGGCATCTACCCGTCGACCGAACAGGGCCTGTCCGCTCTCACCATGAAACCGACATCGGAACCCGCCCCCATGAACTATAACGAGGGCGGCTACTTAAAGAAAAAGGAGCTGCCGAAAGACCCGTGGGGACGCGACTTCATATACCGCTCGCCCGGCGACCACGGCAACGATTACGAGATCATGAGCCTGGGCGCCGACGGCAGGGACGGCGGCGACGGCGTGAACCAGGACATAAAAAGCTGGTAAAAGCGATCGTGCTCCCCATGCAAAGGACGGGCATGGCGCAATCCTTTCGGGGAAACGGCGGCTTCACCCTCCTGGAGCTCATCGTCGTAATCGCCATCATCTCGATTATGGCCATGCTCGTGGTGCCGCGCATCACGCGCCTTACCGGCACGGACAGGGGAAGTTTCGTCATCCTCACCGGCATCATCGCGCGGTGCTTCGACGACGCCTACCTCAAGGGAAACACCAATTATCTCATCGTGCACCTGCACGAGCGCGGCACGGAGCTCGGTGAGTACGACGAAACGATTTTCAGCCGCGAGAACGGCATATCGGTGGTCAACATGAACCGCGAGGGAAAGTTCGTCGATTCGCCCGACCGCCTGCTATCGTACCACCGGTTCCCGGGATCGTTCCGCATCGAGGAGGTGCTCCTGCCCGGGGCCGATCCGGTTCGGCAGGGAAGCGTGTTCATACCGTTTTATCCTTCCGGCGCATCAGACAACGCGGTTATCCATATCCTTGTCGGCGGCGACGCGCGCTGGTCGGTGCGCATCAACCGACTGAAAAAAGAGGCCAGAATCATCCATGAGTACGTCGGTTTCGAATGATGTTCGCGGCGGCGGATTCGCGCTCGTCGAGATACTCATAGCCATCGCCATCCTCTCCATCGCCATGCTCGCCATCATTTCGGGCGTGTCATCTGGTATCGCCGCCATCGGCGGGAACAGGAACATGACCCGGGCGATGTTGATTGCCAAGAGCAGGCTCAGTCTCTGCTACGTATACCGCATGCGCGAACCGGACGTGCAGGAGGAGGCCGTAAAGGAGTACCCGGGGTTCGCATACAGCCGGAAAACGACCAAATTCGAACATGAGCTCTTCGGGCCCGTAAGTGCCCGAAGGGTTGAGATCACCGTCCACTGGCTCGAAAGGGGGCATAAAAAGAACTACACCCTCAGCTACGTCTATCCGGAGAGGATGTGAAACGCGGTATCACTGAAATCCCGGCCGCGGCCCGCAGGCTCGTCCGTTTCTTACCGTATCTCCGCGGCTGGGCCGGCTTCACGCTCATCGAGGTGATCGTCGCGACCGCGCTCTCCTCGATGATTCTCCTCATCGTTTACTCGGCGCACCGTTCGATAATGACCTCCATCTTCGATCTTACCGGCGTCGCCGAGTTCCACGAGAACATGAGCCTGGCGGTCCAGCGCATCGACCGTGACATCTCCTACGCGTTTTCGAATAAGTTCAACGAGCGCGTTTGTTTTATCGGGGAGAACCAGATGGGCCAGACGGCCAACGGCCGGCTCGATTTCATCACCACGGACTTCTCGCGCGAATCCATATCGCTCAATCCCAAAAAGCAGCATCCCTCAAGCGACATCTACGAGGTCGGCTACCGCATTCGCCAGGACATGGAGGCGCCGGGGGTGTTCCAGCTCGTCCGCCGGCGCGACCTCCACTACGACGACAACCCGCTCGGCGGCGGCGATGAGGACGCCATGCTCGACAACGTCATCGACCTCAAATTCGAGTTCTGGCTGAGGAACGACTGGACCGACAAATGGGACTCGCGGGAGGCCAAACAACTTCCCCAGGCGGTGCGGACGTCGCTCCGCGTGAAAAACTACCGCGGTACCGTGGAGGACTTTGTGTTCATTTCGTACGTCAACCCGGTGAATGAATGAGACTTCCGCTTTATATCAGCGCCCGCCTGGATGCGGCCGTACTGAACTACCGCAGGCGCGAAGCCCTTCTTCGCGAACGCGGCGTGCTGCACGCCTTCAGGGGTTCATCGGGCTATGTACTGGTCATCGTGCTTCTGGTCATTTCGCTCCTGGTGGCGGTTTCGAGCGAGTTCATCATAACGGCCCAGACCAACGTGCGCTATATCGGCAGGTTCAGCGAGTCGCTCAGGGCGCGGACCATCGCGCGGGCGGGCGTCAATCTGGGTGTTGCGCTTTTGGAGGCCGACAAAAAGGGCGCGGCTTCCAGTCTGCTTTCGGGCGTCTCGACCAATTCGAACGTCGATTCCTTCCAGGACATCTGGGCGATCGACCTGCCGCCCCTGCCGATCGAAGGCGGGCACCTTAAAATCGACATAACCGACGAGAACTCAAAAATCAACCTCAACGCATTCGCCAACGAAGTGGTCGACCGATCGCCCTATTATACCGTGGCACAGCGTTTTTTCATGAATATGGGCCTGCCAATGGATATTGCCGACGCGCTCATCGACTGGGTGGATATCGACGACAGCCGTTTCCCCTACGGCGCAGAATCTTCCGACTACTACCTCGCGCAACCGCGCCCGTACCGCGCGAAAAACGGTGCGATGGACAGCATTCAGGAGATGCTGATGGTAAAGGGAATCACTCCCGAGATCTACTACGGCCTTGGCGGCGGCAATTTCGGCCTCGAGCGGGACCTGGTCGAGCACAACAGGGGCGCGCGCCGGCTCGATCCCGAGGCCATCAATAAAACCGGAACCGGAAGGGCCCTTTCATCGCGCAGGACCGAGGGCGCCGAATCCGTGGCGCCGGTCGGAAAGGAGCGCAGCCGCAGGCTCGATGAATACTTTCGGATAACCGGCGAACGCACCGATTACCTGAGCGAGCTCAACAAGATCAACATCAATACCGCTTCGTTTCGGGTCTTATCGGCGTTGACAGACGAGATGACCGATGATAAAGTTGCCGAGCTTATCCGCAGGCGCCGCTCGAAGCCGTTCGAATCGATCGACGAAGTCGCCGATATCATAATTGATGAGACGGTCAGGCGGAACCTGCTCACCGTGCGGTCGTTTATATTCCGCCTCGCGGTCACCGGCCGCGTCAACAAAACCGAAGTAATGATGATCGCCCTGTACAACAGGCAGAACAAGGTCTTTTACTATATGAGCGAACAATGAACGATTATTCCTTGACATCCGCAATCGACCCCCCATTCGCCAATTACCCCCGGCATACCGGGAAACGGAGGACGCGCCTTGTTTGAGAACATCGCCGCGCTTGATATCGGCTCTTCCGCCGTCCGGCTCCTGACCGCAAGGACCGGCCTGAGGAATTTCCAGGTTACAGGACTTTCGATCGAGGACATCTCCCGCGAAGAAGGGGACGGTCCGGGCGACGCCGTAAGGCGGGCAATCGGCAGATTGCTTGTGGATAACGACATCAGTGGCTGCACTATTCTATGTAATCTCCCCATGGAGAAGGCGATTGTGCGTATCATCGCCTTCCCATTCAGCGACGCGGAAAAAATCTCGGCCGCCATCCCCTACGAGGCCGAGGAAAATATGCCGTTCAGCATCGACGAGCTCATAATGGACTTCCAGTCGTTGAAGAGCCCCCGGCCCGACGAAGCGAGGATAATGCTGGCGGCCACACCCATCGAAGCGGTACGCGAACAGGTGGCCCTACTTGAAGCGGCCGGCCTGCGTCCCTTCAGGATGGGCTTCGAGGCGAACGCGCTGTTCGAATGCTACCGCTACTTCAACCGCATTCCCGACGAAAACATCATCCAGCTCGACATCGGCAACGAGAAAACAATACTTGTGATCGCCGGCGGCGGCGATCTCCTTTATACGCGCTGCATCGCCGGCGGCCTCGGCGCCGTCCACCGGGAGATTGCGGCCATGAACCGCTGCAGTATCCGCGATGCGCAGCGGCTCTTCGAGTCCCTGAACCTCGACCTTACGTCCATCGAAAACAATTATCAGCGCGACTTCTACAAAACACTTGGCCTCAACAGGTCGAAGCTTAAAAAAATCTACGATCGCACCATCTCGGTGGTCGAAGAACTCGTGGAACAGGTGCTGCTTACCCTGCGCTCCTTTTCCGTGGAATACGGCGAGCTGGAATTCGGCCGCATACTCGTCTCCGGCGGCAGCGCCAACCTCGCGGGGATCGGGCATCTCATTTCGCGCGAACTCGAACTTCCCGTGGCCGCCCTTCCCTTCCTGCAGGGCTACCCCGAGCAGGCCATTCAGACGCAGTTTCCGATAGTTTTCGGCACCATGCTGTCATATCTCAACGCGCGGCGGCAATCGGTCAACTTCCTCAAGGGCGAGTTTGTTCCCGACCTCGCCGGCGGGTCTCGTAAAATCTACTATCTCGCGGCGACCTTTCTTTTCCTCGCCGCTTTTATTTTCATGGTCAACCTCGCCGTATCGACCTTTATCAATTACCGTACGGGATCGCAATATGACAATGAAATAAACGAGCGCTATATGCGCTATTTCCATGCCCGCAAGGCCGTGGACGATCCCGTAAAGGCCGCGTCAGCGCTGGTAAACGAGGAAAAAAAACAGCTCGACGCCATCGACGTGCTCGTCCAGCCGGGCGACAGGGTCATCGATCTCCTTTCCGAGATCGTCGCCAAATTCCCGGGGGATCCCGATTTTCAACTGACCAACATGGTGATCAACGAAGGAATCGTGCGAATCGACGGACAGACGTCCTCGAGCAAGATTATCGACGACTTCAAGAACAGGCTGGTCGATACGGGCAGGTTCGGCTCGGTCGACCTCAACACCAGTATCAGCAGGAAAAACGAAATAGGTTTTTCAATGGTGATAAAACAGTCCGGTAAAAAGACGCCGGTACGGGAACAGGCGGAGTAATGGAATGATAAAAATATCCGCTCGGGAAAAACGGCTGCTCAAGATTTTCGGCGCAATCACCGCCGGAACACTCCTCTACCTGCTCGTAGTCAATCCGTACCTGTCCCTGATGGAATCTTCCCGATCGAGCATCGCCGGAAGCCGCCAGGACCTCGCCAGGCTCGAAACCCTCTATGAGGAGTACCGCCAGATCAAGCAGCAGAAGACCCGTTACGACACGCTGCTGGGCAACAGGGAGGAAAACATCACCACGCTGATTGAACAGTGGTCCACGAGCGCCGACGTGGCGCGCCATATCGCCTATACGCGCAGGACACAGTCCAACATTCAAAACAAGTACCTGCGCATCTCCACCGACGTCAAGATAGACGGCGTTCCAATTCAGAAGTTCATACGCTTCCTCCACGAGATAGAGAGTTCAGGGCGGCTGCTGAAGGTTAGCTACCTCAGGCTCTACCAGGGGCTTAAAGGCGCGGACACCTACGACGTGATAATGAAAATCGACAGTTACACACTCCAGTGACGAGGATGCAGACTCATGGAATTACGAAGGCTAAGAGAGAGGATCTCCGCGGCGCTTAAATCGGCCGGCCGTTTCGCGCGCGGGGCGCTGGCACTGCCGTATGCCAGGCTCTACATCGCGACGGCGCTGGTCCTCACCGCGGTATTCACCGTGCTGGGGTTCCCGTTCGACGTCCTGATACGCAGTGAGCTCCAGAAGATGGAACAGAGAGGCCTGCGAAGCGTTATCGTCGGGGAGATTGATTTCAATGTCATAGGGGACTCATACATCGACAGCCTCATACTCGGCACCGGAACGGAATCGGAAATCAGCATGAAAGACGTCCGTTTCGATATCGCCATCAACCCGGTCACCACCCTCGTCAATAAAACCCTGAAGGGTGAAATCGGCGTCCAGGACTTCAGGTACGCCGACGACAGCGCTTCATTCTCCTGCCTTCTGAACAGCGAATTCAGACTGGCCGCCGATCCGGCATCGGGCGTCCCCCGCGACGGTTTTCTGAACATCGAGATTCAGAACGTCTCGCTTAAGGGGATAACCATAAAAGAATTCACGATCCCCGCCATACGCTTCACCTCGATAGCCATGCAATCAGAGATTAAAAAAAGCGAAATACATATAACGAAACTCGAAGGCGCGGGGCCGGATATTCGCGGCACCGTCCGGGGCTCCATCGCCCTTGCGCCGTACGTGCGGAACTCCACGCTCAACCTCGTCATCGACATCGATACTCAATCGAAGCTTATTCAGGACTACCGCATGCTGCTCGGCGGTCTTGCCAAAAACGACGAGGGCCTCCTCAGGTTGACCGTCAGCGGCAGCCTGCAGGCGCCGGTGGTCGGCGTTCCCGGCGGAGAAAAGGGCCGCGAGCAATGAAAATAGAGCTGGCCCGCCATTCCGGCTTCTGCATGGGGGTTCGGGATGCCGTTCTCACCATTGTCGAGGAGCTCAATACCGCCGGCGAGGAGATACTCGTTTACGGGCCGCTCATCCACAATCCGCAGACCGTTGCCATACTTGGCAAGCGGGGCCTCAAGACTGTCCACACACTTGACGACATCGACGGAAAGACGATCGTCGTGCGCACCCACGGCATACCCCTGGAGAACCTTCGCGACATCAAGGCGCGCTCGCGGCGCTACCTCAACCTGACCTGCCCGCGCGTGTCGCGCGTCCAGGGCCTCATCAAGAATTACTCCGGCAAAGGCTACTATACCATAATAGTCGGCGACAGGGACCATGCCGAGGTGCTGGGCCTCAAGAGTTATGCCGCCGCCGGCGTAACCGTCGTCTCCGACATCGCGGACATCGATACGGTTCCCAGGGCCGATAAATACATCCTCGTCTCCCAGACCACGCAGGACAGGGATCAGTTCTTTGCAATCGTGAATGAGCTGGAAAAACGCTTCAGCGAGGTTACGGTATTCAACACCATCTGCGACTCCACCCACGACCGGCAGAACGACATCCGCGACGGCATGGCGCGGAACATCGATGCGCTTGTGGTGGTCGGCGGCCGGCAGTCCGCCAATACCACGCGGCTTGCGCAGATGAGCCGCGAATGCGGCATAAGGACATTTCATGTCGAAACCGAGGGGGAGCTTGCCGCCGGAGATTTTCGCGGGGTGAAACACGTGCTTGTTACCGCGGGCGCGTCGACGCCGGGCTGGATCATCAACAATGTCATGGAGCGTCTTTACGAAATCCAGTATCGCAACAACCGCTTCTTCCCCGGCATCATCGTCAAGCTCCTCGACTTCATCCTCAGGACCAACCTCCTGTCCGCGGCGGCGGCCTCGTTAATAAGCCTCTTCGTACTTGCCTTTGCCGGGGCGGCCGCCGGTACGGCGATCGCTATCGAGTCGTTTCTATACATCTTCGCGATGTACACGCTCAACAACCATTTCGAGATGGACTCTCTTTTCATACGGAACCCGGTTAAATACGCGATCCAGAACCGGCACAGGCACGTGCTGCTTCCGATGGCGATCATTGCGCTGGTTGCCTGCCTCTACCTCGCCGCCCATCACCAGCCGGCGGTCGCGTTCGGCTATCTGGTGTCATGTTTTCTTGGTGCGGTATATTCGACGCGAACGGTGAAGCGGATGGTGTTAAAGAGCGGAATCGGGCTTCTGGAAAAGGCCTATAACCTGAAAAATATCGTATCGGCCTTCGGCTGGCTGATCGTTTCGACGGTTCTCCCGCTCGCGGCCGCTGGCGCGGACACCGCGAGCTTCATCGGCGCATGTTCGTTCGTTTTCGCCCTGGTTTTGTTCAGGAATATCCTGCTCGACATCATCGCCTTCCAGGGCGACCTCATCTTCGGAATGCAGACTTTTTCAACAATGCTGGGGGTTCAATCGGCGGGCAGGATCGCCATCGCGGTTTCCGCCGCTGCGGGCGCGGTCTTCACGGCAATTGCGCTTTCGACGGGGAAGGCGCTGTTTCTCGTATTCCTGGTCAATCTCGCGTATTTCGCCGCCGTATATCTCAGGATCAGGTCGAAGAACTACTTTATCGCTCTAAAATACGAGATGCTTCTCGATCTCAACTTTGTGCTTTTCGCGGCGCTGTATTTCCTGGTACGATAATCACTTATGTTCCGTTATATCCGCCTCGTCGTCGTGCGCTTCATCATAAACGACAAATTCCATCTCGCCAAGGATTTTACCCTTCTCGGCGACAAGCAACCGGTAGACGCCCTTATCGAGCCCTTCAATCGCTCCGTAAATGACTTTCTGCACGACGTCGATCCGTTCGGTCCGGACGCTTACATCAACCCATACTAGCTCCTTTTTCATCAATATCACGCCGATTGCGTGCTCTTCCGTGACGTTGCTGAAAACGTAGACCCAATCGATGCGTTCGGCCGCTGAGAATTCGGGTATTCCCGTCACCCTGTGGTATTCGTCGGCGAATGGCCGTTTTACTGCAAATTCGCCCTTCAAACCGCCGCATCCGGACCATGATAAAACCGACGCCGCAAAGACGGCAAGAAGAGCGACGCGTCGCCATGCGTTCACGATCACCTCCTATTCGACTTTATACTGGTCTTTATCGAGCTCGATCACCCGCGCGTTCTTCTGTCCGGAGCGGCGCCGGGGATCGTCCGACCGCTCGTCCTGAGGGTCGCGGCGCCGGTTACGCCTGCCCATCGAGAGAGCGCCCCTTATAAATTTATAGACGAGGTAAATCGCGAAAAAAAACAGGAGTATTTTGAGCAGGTTTCCCAGCATGGCAATTCTCCGGCGGATCCGGCGGGCCCCTATGCCCGACGAGCGTTCAAGATGAGGTCGGCCATTTCCTTTACGGCCCTGGCCAGCCCGGTAAAGACGGAACGCGAGATGATCGAATGGCCGATATTAAGCTCCTCGAGCCCCGGCGTCGCGAGGATCGGCGGCAGGTTCAGGTAATTGAGTCCGTGGCCCGCGTTGACCCGTATGCCGATGCTTACGGCATGATGTGCCGCCTCGTGGATTCGATCAAGCTCTTTTTGGACTTCGGCCGCGGCCCTCGCGCTGCAGTAGGTGCCGGTATGCAGTTCGACGAAGTCCGCGCCGGTTTCTCTGCTGAGTTCCACCGCCCGTTTATCAGGCTCGATAAAAAGCGAGACCACGACGCCGAGATCGTGGAACACCCTCACAACCTCGGAAATCCGCCTTAAGTTCGCGCCGACGTCGAGCCCGCCTTCGGTCGTGAGCTCCCGACGCTTTTCCGGAACGAGCGTAATCTGGTTCGGTACAATGCCCCTCGCCACCGCGATGATATCGTCGGAGAGCGCCATCTCCAGGTTGAACTTGCCCCGCACCACGTCGCGCAGGCCCGCAACGTCGAGGTCCTGGATATGCCGCCTGTCCTCACGCAGGTGCACGGTTATGCCCGCGGCCCCGTTTTCCTCGCATATAACCGCCCCGGCTATCGGATCGGGCTCGACCCCTCCCCGTGCCTGGCGCAGCGTGGCGATGTGATCGATATTAACACAGAGAACTATTTCGGGCATTTCATCCTCATTGCGGCTCCGGGCCGACCGCTTTTTTCCTGATTTTGACCGATATGGCGTCCGGAAGCACGTGCATGATCCGGAAATCATCCTGCCTGTTCCTTAAAACCGCCGTAACCATGCATTGCCGTTCCACAACGGAATCGGCGGCGTCGCCGGGAAAATCCATCGCCGACACCAGGCCGGGATCGATCGTGACATCAAATAGCAGACCATCGGCGGGCTCCCCGTCGTGGAGGGGCTTGAGATACACCGCGACCGTGTCGATGGCCGGCCTGTATTCGTATTGCTCGTCGGGGTTTCGGATCCTGGCCTTCGCCTCCATCCGAACGAGCCCGCGCACATCGATTATCTGGATGAAAACGGCCAGCTTCTGTATGTCCGCGCTCAGGTCGCGGTGTTCATCAAGATCGAGCTCGACCTCGCGCGTTACGCTTTTTGACTGGCCGTCCACCCTTACCTCCCTGGTGAAGACGGACTCGACTTCGCGCACGCCTGATTCGGCCCCGGAAATGTTTACGTATGCCGGTACGGTCCTGTGGGCGCCGAGGAGAAAGCCTTCCTTTATTTCGCCGGCAGTTCTGACGATGATCGGCACTCGCTTCGTAAGCTTTCTCTGTATGGACAGAAGCACCTTGTCGCGTGAAAGATCGACGCGCACCCCTTCCGGGATTTCTGTCCTTAACAGTTCCACGGGATAGCGTATCTGGTCGCTGACCACGGCGTTCTCGAGATCGACGTACGTCCTGATGTTTTTCGCGTTGATTATCTTTATGTCTTCCTGCCTGCCGCTCAGCCGGACGGTGATGAACTGGTCGCGGCTGTTTTCCACCATCATGGCGGCGGGAAGGTTTCTGAACTCGATGGGGACGCGAAGCTTTATTTCACTCGTCCGGGTGTTCCCCACGTATGCCCAGAGTACCACGGCCGCCAGAATGCAGAGGAACTTCTGCTTGAAGTCCCTGCCGCTCGCTATATTCCTGATTTCGTCGAGGAAGCTGATCATTTAATGGAATATCTCTCTTCGTATGCGGTCTTCGGGTTCATGAAGTACAGTATCATGTTTTTCAGATCTGAAAGCTTGATCCGGGAGAACATCCTCCCGTTCACCATGAGCGATATGGCGCCGGTCTCCTCGGAGGTGACGACCACCAGCGCGTCCGTTTCCTCGGCTATGCCAAGTGCCGCCCTGTGCCGGGCGCCGTGCTGTTTTTTAAGCTGCCGCGAATCGCTGAGCGGCAGGTAGCAGGCGGCGGCCATTATCCGCGCCTCCTGTATTATGATCGCCCCGTCGTGCAGGGCCGTATTGGGAAAAAAGACGGTGCGGATGAGCTCCTCGGTGATGAGCGAGTTGATGACGACGCCCGACTCTATGTACGCCCTGAGCCCCGTATTGCGCTCGATGACTATCAGCGAGCCGATGCGCTCCTCGGCCATGGCCGCGATGGCGTTCACCATCTCGTCGAGTTGGAAGGTCTCGGTGGTGAAGGCGTTCGAGATCCAGTTGCGCTGGCCGAACTGGGTGAGCAATCTGCGTAACTCGGGCTGGAACAGTATGATGACCGTAATGACGATGTAGGATGTGAGATTGGTGATGAGCCAGTTGAGCGTATCGAGCCTGAGCACATGCGAGAGGACCGCGACCACGAAGATGGCCACCAGGCCCTTTAAAAGCTGCATGGCCCTGGTGTTCGCGATGAAGGTATACACCCAGTATAACAGAAACGCCACCAGGAGCACGTCCAGAAATATTCTGGCATACTCCCAGAAGCTTGAGATCAGGTACATCGTTCTTTCAAATACGGCTTCCATCCGGGACCCTTGAAAGCATGGTGACCGCCTCCATCGCGAGGCGGTGTTCGCGCACGTCGTGCACTCTTATGATATCGGCGCCGGCCATCACCGCTACGGCGTTAAGAGCGATCGTCGCCGGCAACCGGTCGCTTTCGTCGTCGTACAGCCCCCCAATGAGCGATTTCCTCGAAAGGCCAACGAGGAGCGGAAACCCGGACCGTTTGAAACGCCCGAGATTTCTCAAAATCAGGTAATTGTGCTCCATCGTTTTTCCGAAGCCGATTCCCGGATCGAGGATAATCCTGTCCCTCCCTATTCCCGCGCTCATGGCGTATTCGGCGCGTTCATCGAGAGCGCCGGCGACCTCGGCGACGACATCCCCGTATACGGGATTGTCCTGCATCGTCTGCGGCGCGCCCTTCATGTGCATGAGCACAACGTACGCGCCGGTGCGCGCCGCAAGCGGCGCCATTTCGTCGTCCATGCCCAGGGCGCTTATATCGTTGATGACCGTCGCCCCGGCCCCGAGGGCCGCGGCCGCGACCCCCGCCCTGCAGGTATCGACCGAAACGACCGTATCGAAATTCCGCGCCGCGAATTCAATGACCGGGCAGACCCGGTCCATCTCCTCCTGTTCGGATATCCTCCGCGCGCCCGGACGGCTCGATTCGCCGCCTATGTCGAGGATGTCCGCCCCGTCAGCGCAGAGCCGCCGCGCATGCGCCTTCGCGCTTTCGGTATCGAAGTATCTCCCCCCGTCGTAAAACGAATCCGGCGTTACGTTAACAATGCCCATAATACGGGGGCGCCTTTCATCGCCTTCGCGCATACGCTATAATACCAGGCTCAGCGAGACGATATTGTTGTACCCGTAATCTATGTTGTCGACGCTGAAAGCGTAACCGATATTCATGCCGAGCAAATGAATGGAGAGCCCCGCGGCGAAATTCGCCTCGTTAAGCCCCATGTGCATGGAAAGCGCGCCGGATACGTTGTACTGTATGCCCCCGTTAAGCTCGTACTTTTCCTGCTCGATCTTTTTGACCCCGGTAACAGCCAGCGTAAAATCCCTGTTCCTGTTGGTGAGGGCGGCGGACACCTTGAGCGAGGGATAACCGAAGTCGTAGCGCCGCTTCATCTCGTCCTCGCTCTCGTCCCCCTGCATCGTCTGCCCTATGTCCTGCATAACGAAGGCCAATCGCAGAAACGGCAGCACGTCCACGTTCGCACCGAAATCCGCAGCCGCGCCGTAATAGGTCGATTCGCCTATCCGTTCCTGCAGGCCTTTGAGCGAAAGGCCCATCGAGGCGAGCCCCGTGGTGAAGCCGTAGGAGAGAAAACCCGTGGAGGCCACGTAGTTGAGGTCACCGGTGTACGTTCCGAAATCATCCCGCCCCTCGATGCCCCGCGACTGGATGAGGTAGAGGCCGCAGCCCATCACCCCTCTGCCGAGACCGAAGGCGATGCCGGCAAAGCCCGCCTCGCGCTCAACGTCGAGGAGCGCGGCCGAAACCCCGGCCTGGACGAAGACCCGGGAGCTTCCTTCGTCCGAAAACCGCACGAGGTCCTGTTCGGATATGCCTTTTATGTTTCCCTTCTCCACCTTTTCGCGTATTTCATCGGAGGAGAGGGTCTGCCGCTCCCTGAGGTCCACCAGCCCGGCCGGGTTCCAGTAGATGGCGTACACGTCGTCCGCTATCGCCTCGGCCGCCTTCCCCATGGCGATGTACCGCGAGCCGACCCAGCCGCTGCGCGTGAACGAGGCGCGCGAACCCGCGTCCTGGGCCTGAATCTGAGAGACCGAAAGCGCGCAGAATGTTACACAGAGCGCGATAAACCGCGGGTATTTCGCCGAAAATGCCTTCACTATTTGTAATCCACCAGGATGCGGATGAGCTTTTTGCCGTAATTGCCGGTTGCGCTATCCTCGGCCGTTACCTTAATGATATAAAGGCCGGGTTTAACTTTCCGGCCACTGTTGTTCCGGCCACTCCATTCAATAGTGGTTGCGGCAGGTGAATAACTCCTCTCGAAGACTGAATCACCATTAATGTCAAATATCTTAATTCTGATATCGGAAGCCCCGGGGGGTAATCCACCAATGGTTAATGTTTTCTTGTCAGGATTAAATGGTACAGGATAAGCCATAACTCCGCTCATATCCAGCGCGAAGGCCGCCGTGGACGCGACGCAGCCCGCAAGAAGCAGCGCGGCAAGGGTTTTCGCTTTGTTTCTCATTCAGGACCCGGAAATCGGACTCGATTGGCTTTCTCTCTACCGCTCGACGGCCGTTTTAAGAAAACCAAACGCGGAACGTCCGGTCAAGAAATTATTTTCCGACGACGGCGAAGGAAGGAAAAATTTTAACCGTTTTTACCATCGTCGAGCGCGCGATGCGCCTCGCCGACGACGCGCTCAACGATTTGCTCGAGTTCGCCGCGTTCGGGGAGGTGACTTCGCCCTATGTCCGCGTGCAGGAAGAATTCGATGTTTCCCGCCGGGCCCTTGAGCGGCGAATGGCAGAGCGCGCGGAAACCGACGCCCTTTTGCGAGAGTTCCCGGACCACGCGCATGAGGATTTCGACGTGCCTCGCGGCGTCGCGCACCACGCCCTTCCCGTGCTCGCCTTTTCCCGCCTCGAACTGCGGCTTGATGAGCAGCGCCCCCTCGGACTGCGCGAACGCGGCGACCATGGCGTCCACCGCCTTGACAAGGGAAATAAACGAAAGATCGGCCGTCACCAGGTCCACGGTGCGGTCGAAATCGCCGCGGGAGAGGTTGCGCACGTTGGTGCGGTCCATCACCACCACACGCTCGTCGCGGCGGAGGGCGTAATCGAGCTGCCCGTAGCCCACGTCGACCGCGTACACCAGCGCCGCCCCGCGCTTCAGCAGGCAGTCGGTGAAGCCTCCTGTCGAGGCGCCGAGGTCGGCGACGACCCTTCCCGCGGCGTCGATCCCGAAGACGTCGAGCGCCCGGTCGAGCTTCTCGCCGCCGCGGCTCGCGAAGCTGCCGCCGGGGCGCTCCACGCGCACCTCCTCGGTGCCGCGAAGCAGGCGCGACGGGACGCGGACGGTCTCGCCGTCCACCCGCACCCAGCCCGCCATGATCTCCCGCTTCGCCTTTTCGCGCGAGGGCGAGAGCCCGTTTTCAGCCAGATACGCGTCTAACAATGTGCCTTTTTTCATGGATCTTTCGGACATTGATACCCCGGATGATCTTCCGGGCAAGCGAGGCGGCATCCAGGCCGTGGAGCCGGAAAAGCTCCCGCATGGTTCCATGTTCGATGAAGCGGTCGGGGAAGCCTGCGGCGAAAAGCATGCGCTGTCGCAGATCGCGATGTATGCCCGAGAGTATGTGTTCGCCGATCCCGCCCAGCATATATCCGTTTTCGAGTGTAACGAAAAAGCGCGTTTCGGCCGCGGCCCTCTCGATCTTTTTAAGGTCGAGTGGCTTTATGCTGAGGAGGTTGAGCACCGTCGCCGAAATTTCGTTCTGTTTGAGTATCCCGGCGGTTTCGAGCGCGATCGGCACCATGTCACCTACGGCGATCAGCGCCACATCCCTTCCGGTGGCAAGGCGTTTCGCCCGACCCGGTTCAAAGCGATCGTGTACGGCGATGTCGATTGCTCCCGATTCATCGTGCCCCCTGGGAAAGCGAATGGCGACCGGCCCGGTGCCGTGTTCGGCGGCGAAGTACAGCATATCCCGAAGCTCCGTGCCATTGGAAGGGGCGAGGTAAATGAAATTAGGGATGTTTCTGATAATGCCGATGTCCGAGAGGCCATGGTGCGTTTCCCCGTCCTCGCCGACAATACCCGCCCTGTCCACAAGCAGGCGCACCGGCTGGGCGGTGACCGCCACGTCGTGGATGACCTGGTCCACGGCGCGCTGGAGGAAGGACGAATAAATGGACACGAACGGCTTGAACCCCTTGGACGCGAGCGCCGAGGCGAAGGTGACGGCGTGTTGTTCGGCGATACCGACGTCGAAAAATCTCTCCGGGGCCTGTTTCTCGAACTCGTAAAGCCCGGTACCCATCTTCATGGCCGCGGTAATGGCCACCACCCTGCGGTCGCGCCGCGCAATCTCGGCCAGTGTCTTACCCACGATCTCCGAGTACGCGATGGAGTCCCGCTTCGGCGTTTTTCCGGTTTGTTTATCAAACGGGCCGATGCCGTGGAAGGTGGCCGGGTCCTTTTCCGCCGGGGCATAGCCCTTCCCCTTGCGGGTGATGACGTGGACGATCTTGGGGCCGTTGTCGATGTTTTTTACGCCGCGCAGCACCTCGAGAAGAAGAGAAAGGTTGTGCCCGTCGACCGGGCCGAAATAGCGGATGCCCAGTTCCTCGAAGAAGCTGCCCGGCACGAAGAAACCCTTTACGCGCGCCTCCTGCCTGTAGAAGAAATCGTAGAGCTTCTTACCGTGGCGCGGGACTCTTTTTATAATCGCATACGAGCGCCGGCGCAGCCGGTTGTAGAGCGGCGCGGTGATTATCCGCAACAGGTACTCCGACAGCGCACCAACGTTCTTCGAGATGGAGTGCTCGTTGTCGTTGAGAATGATGATGATGTCTTTCTTCAAATGGCCGATCTGGTTGAGCGCCTCGAAGGCCATGCCGCCGGTCATTGAGCCGTCGCCGATGACGGGAAGGATCTTGTATTTCTCGTTGCGCAG
Source organism: Spirochaetota bacterium (assembly GCA_035477215.1). NCBI lineage: Bacteria > Pseudomonadati > Spirochaetota > Spirochaetota bacterium. The sequence continues at coordinate 86,919 of DATIKU010000058.1, forward strand.
GTCCCTGCCCACGGCCTCGCCGAGGGCGAGCGAGAGGCTGGTGCTGCTGTGCCCGGTATTGTAGGTATCGAAGGGCGATTCCGATATCTTCGGAAAGCCGCTCAGGCCACCGAGTTTCCTGAGGCTCGCGAATTCGGCGCTCCTTCCGGTGATGATTTTGTGCGCGTAGCTCTGGTGTCCAACGTCCCAGATGATGCGGTCGACGGGCGTGTTGAAAACATGGTGCAGCGCGAGCGTGATCTCGACCACTCCAAGAGAGGAAGCCAGGTGGCCGCCGTTCTTCGAGACCACGTCGATGATCAGTTCGCGAACCTCGGCGGCGAGCCTTCCCAGGCCCGTCGCGTCGAGTTTCCGTATTTCCGATAAACGTTCAATCATGTCGTTCGGTACGCCCGCGGTATCATCCCCGTGGAGCTCTCTTGCCGCCGGCAGGCGTCCCCGCCGGCCCCTCATAGGTGCGAGTGCTTCGTCTATACAAACAAATTGGGTTATTTTTCAAGCAATATTCTTTCGACCGCCGCCGTTCTCCCTCCGTCGGAAAACCGGAACACGACGCCGTTGAGCTTCTCGTTTCCCGTGGCGACGTCGTACTTGACTCTTGTAAGGCGCAGAAAACGCTGGACCGATTTGCCCGTGTCCATGCCGATCACCGAGTTGAACGAACCGCTCATGCCGATGTCGGTGATATAGCCCGTTCCGCCCGGCAGTATCTCCTCGTCGGCCGTCTGTACGTGGGTGTGGGTGCCGAACACCGCCGACGCCCTACCGTCCACGTACCAGCCGAATGCACGCTTCTCCGAGGTCGCTTCCGCGTGAAAGTCCACGATAAGTATATCGGCTTTCCCCGCGACGTCCAGAAATATCCTGTCGAATCCTCTGAAGGGACAGTCGAGCGGCGCCATGTGTACGCGTCCCATCAGGTTCACTACGCAGACCTTCTTTGCGCCCTCGCGAGACTCGAAAATGCCGTACCCGCGGCCGGCGACCCCTAACGGATAATTGTCCGGCCGAAGAAAACGGGGCTCCGAGTCGATGACCTTTTCGATCTCCTTGTTGTCCCACACGTGGTTGCCGGTGGTGATGACGTCGATGCCGAGGGACAACAACTCCCCGACTGCCGCGGGGGTTATGGCGTTTCCACCGGAGGCGTTCTCCCCGTTGGCGATTACGAAGTCGGCACCGTAGCGCTCCCGAAGCGTCGCAAGGCCGTCCCTGACGATCGACCGCCCGGGTTTTCCCACGATGTCCCCTATGGCGAGGATGGTGAATTGTTTATCCATGGTGTATCATCGATAAGAACGCGGGGCGCACGGTGAAGGCGCGGATTCAAATCCGGGCCTTCACCGTACGCCCCGCGAACATTCATTTCGCGTATTCGACGATCCTGGTCTCGCGGATGACGGTCACCCGCACGATGCCCGGATATTTGAGCTCGGACTCGATCTTCTGAGCGATCTCGCGCGCCAGGATTTCGGCCCGCTCGTCGGTGACCGTCTCGTTGGCCACCAGCACCCGAAGCTCGCGCCCGGCCTGTATGGCGTAGCACTTGTCGACGCCCTTGAATCCCGAGGCGATCGCCTCCAGGTTCTCAAGCCGCTTGACGTAGGTGTCGAGCGACTCGCGGCGCGCACCCGGCCTCGATGCCGAAATTGCGTCGGCGACCTGTATGAGCACGGCCTCGAAGGTTTCCGGCTCCTTGTCGAAGTGGTGCGAGGCGATAATGTTGACCACCTTGTCCGACTCGCCGAACTTGCGGGCCATCTCGGCGCCCACGACGGCGTGCGCCCCCTCGCCCTCCACGACGCTCCCCTTGCCGATGTCGTGCAGAAGCCCCGATCTCTTGGCGAGCATCACGTCGAGTTGGAGCTCGCCCGCCATGATTCCGGCGAGGTTGGCGACCTCCTTGCTGTGCGAAAGGATGTTCTGCCCGTAGCTCGAGCGGTAGCGGAGCTTGCCCACGTGGTACAACGCCTCCCTGGCGATTCCCGGAAGGCCCAGTTCGAAGGCGGCTTTTTCGCCCTCCTCGAGCATGTTTTCCTCGAGCTCCTGTGTCACTTTTTCAACGACCTCTTCTATCCGGGCGGGATGTATACGCCCGTTCTGAATCAGCCGCTCGAGCGAGAGCCGTGCTATTTCGCGCCGTACCGGATCGAAGCCCGATATGACCACGACCTCGGGCGTGTCGTCGATGATCATGTCGACGCCCGTTAGGTTCTCGAGAGTGCGTATGTTGCGTCCCTCGCGCCCGATGATGCGTCCCTTCATGTCGTCCGAAGGTAGCGACACCGTGGTGATGGTGCACTCAGACGTGAAATCGGAGGCGTTACGCTGAATGGCGGCCAGCACGATCTCCTTGGCCTTTTTCTCGGCCGTACGCTTGGCCTCCTCCTCTATTTTGTTGATCAGCCTGATCGACTCGAAACGGACGTCGTTTTCGATGTTCTTCAAAAGGAGCTGTTTGGCCTCCTCGGTCGTAAGACCGGAAATGCGCTCCAGCTCCTTCTTGTGACGGTCCTGTTCGCGTTTTAACTCTTCTTCTTTTTCCTGATTTTCAAGCTCCCTCTGCTGCAGCGTCTTTTCTCTTTTCTCAAGCTGGTCGGACTTTCCGTCGAGGGATTCCTCTTTCTGAACAAGGCGTTTTTCAATGCCCTGGAGCTCCTGCCGACGCTCGCGCATCTCCTTTTCAAAAAGATTCCTTTCCTTGAGAAGCTGGTCCTTTGCCTCGATGAGCAGTTCCTTGCGTTTCGCCTCAGCTTCCCGTACGGCGTCCTGAACCAGCCGATGGGAGCGCGCCTCGGCCGAGTTGAGCTTCACCCTGCCGATATACGCCCTTGCGAGAAATCCCGCCGCCCCTGTGAGTGGGAGCGCCAAAACCAGGAGGAGTGTCGAAATGCTCATAACAATCCTCCCCTGTCTCTTCTGGTATCAATCTTCATGTTTAAAAAGCCTGTATATATGGTCTTCGCCGTTATCTTTCATTTTGATCGCCGCCACTTTCACGACTGCAGCTGCGTTATCATCGCCAGGTTGACGATGTCCTCCACCGTCGCGGCCCGCGAAATGTCATTGTACGGCCTTGCAAGGCCGTAGATGACCGGCCCGATAACACGTGCATTACCGAAGTACCTGATCAGCTTTACCCCAATGTTCGCGCTGTCGAGGTTGGGAAACAACAGCACGTTCGCCCTTCCCTCTACGGCGCTTCCCGGCGCCTTTGCCCTCGCGATCTCCGGCGAGAGCGCCGCGTCGAGCTGCAGCTCCCCGTCCACCACTATTTCGGGCATCCGCTCCCGCGCGCGTTGTGCGGCCAGCCTCATCTTGTCCACCGACTTCCCTGCGCCGCTACCCCGTGTGGAGTATGATAAAAAGGCGATCCTGGGCCGGATACCCAGAAACTGCCGCGAGAACACGGCGGCCGCCTCGGCGATCTTGCAGAGCACGCCGGCGGTCGGGTCGGGATTGACGACCGGGTCCGCGATTACATACAGCCCTTTGTCCGTCCCGCCCTCGGCGCCTGCGGTCACGATGCTGAACGCGGTCACCACGCCGACCCTCCGATCGGCCTTAACGACGCCTATACCCGTTCTGAGGATTTCCGCCGTCGTCGTGCGCACACCGCCGATAAAACCGTCAACCTCGCCCAGGCGGAGCATCAGCGCCCCCAGGGAAACCGGGTCGCGCATGGCCCTGTCGAGGATCTCTCCCTCGAGCGCTCCCAGGCCGCGGGCCCGGCGGTATTCCTCGCGATACCGCGCGTCGGAGGAAAGAACGCCCGGGTCGGCCATGCCTATGCGTCCGCCGGGCGACGCGTTCGCGCCGACCGCCCGTTCGATTCTGTCACGATCCCCGAACAGCACCGCCCGGGCGATAAGCCCGTCGGCGATGAGGCGTAATACGGCCTCGAGTACCCTTGGATCATCCCCTTCGGGGAAAACTATGCTCCGGGGATTGGCCCGCACCCGGTCGCTGAATCGGTTAAGAATCGTGGCCTCCGATATGCCGTTTTACTTCGGGCCGGAAAACCTTTGCTGGAGCTTTTCTTGGACGAATTGGGGGACCAGAGAGGTGATGTCTCCTCCGTAACTGGCGACTTCCTTTACCATGTTGGAAGAAACGAAAGAATACTCGCTCTGCGCCATCAGAAACACCGTTTCGATTCCGGGAGCGAGCTTTTTATTCATTAGGGCTATCGCGTGCTCGTAATCGAAATCCACGATCGCCCTCAACCCTCTGAAAATCAGTGTAACACCCTGGGCGCGGCAGAAATCGACGAGCAAACCCTCAAAAGCGGCGGTTTCGACGGAACGAGTCTCACAATGGCAGCACCGAGTCAGCATCTCCAGCCTTTCCTGAACGGTGAAAAGCGGGTGCTTGGCGCTGTTTTTGGCAATGGCTATGACCAACCTGTCGCATATCTGTTTTGCTCTTTCAATTATGTCGAGGTGCCCATTGGTCAACGGATCGAATGATCCGGGGTATATCCCAATTCGCATAAAAAGTCAACCAATCCTTTTCCGGCTGCTGCAAGTAAATATGCCGCAAATTATTTGTCAAGAAATAAGTGATAGCCCGCCGGGCGATCGCTCAATTATTTGATAGATTGGTGTAATTTGGGCGTCTACCGGCGGCAAAATACGAGACGGCGCCCGAGTATCTTGTCTTCCAGTAGCTGTTGTCGAGACGCGCGTACGATACGCGCTTACCGCAGCTCGGAGCGTGGATAAACGACCCGTTCCCCGCGTAAATACCGACATGTGATATCCGGCCGCCATATATCGAGAAAAACACCAGGTCGCCCGGCCCCAGGGCCCGGCGCGAGACCGGCCTGCCCGAACGGTACTGTTCCACCGTGGCGCGGGGCAAGCGGAGCCCGTTTTTATCGTACACATACATCACGAAGCCCGAACAGTCGAATCCATGCGGCGTCTCCCCCCCGTAGCGATACGGCGCCCCCAGGTATTGCCGTGCGGTATCGACGACATGGCCGCGACGTCCCTCTGCGATCGAGCCCGTACGGACATGCGGCGGCGAGCAGCACAGACCGCCGGCAAGTATCAGCGCCGCCGGCGCGATGAGGATTTTTCGGAATGGAATGACGGAAGGTCGCATGATATTCCGGTTTTATCCAGTGGGGCCGCAATCAAGTACTTCGCGTCCCGAGGGACGACGGGCGGTATCGAGGGAAAACGCCACCAAACCCGCCGCCTTGTCAGATTTCGAGGCCGGTCGCGTCGAGGGAAAGCCCGGCTAAGAACTCAATCAGCTTCACCTTTATCGCCTCGGGGGTTCCCTCGAAGACACCTATATCGAACACGGGCACTTTGAACTTCTGCGCTATTTTCAGCGCCTGCCCGGTACCTCCTTTCTGTTTGCCGCCGCTGGTATAGCAGATTATGCAGACGGACGGTTTCTTTAAATCCTCTCCCATTATCACATGGGCATAACGGGCCTGGCATTTCTTGGCCGAATCGGCGAGCGTGTTCCAGGCTGGATTGAAGGAGGAAGCGATCGACATGGCCCGTTCGCTTACCGTGTAGAGAGACGAATTATTGCCGTTGAAGCCCCGCCATGGCAGGAACACCTGCTTCTTCCCGCCCGCGGTGTCGCAGCCCCGCTCGAATGCGGCGCTGGCTCCTTCCGCCCCGCCCGAACGCAGCATGTATCCCTTCGACGCCATGTACGCGCCCGTCTTTTCCATGATGGCGATGATGTTGGCCGGCGCCTCGCGCGCGCCTATTCCGGTGTATACAACGATGGTTTCTGTATTTTCCATTCGCGTCCTCCATGCCCGACTACAGTATAGCCCTAAAACCGCAATAATCAATACTATTACCGCACATCAGGATATTTCAAGGAGTTAAATCCCTTGGTGCGATAATTCGCGCTTCCCGTAGCGCCGGAGTCCCTCATTCGGGAGGGGCTATCGACAACAGGACCCATGCGGATGCCGGCGCATAACCGGGCCCCGGCCCATTAATATTTTCGGCGTTTTATCCGAAAATCCCCCGCGTTTTGCCGCTCTCCCGGAAAAAACGGTCGGCAATTGCCGATAATCTTAGATTCCCCCGAATAAAAAAACACCCGGTCGAAAAATTGCTTTACGGCGCTTCTGCCGGCCTGATTTAATAAGGCTCCGCCCCGCGGAACCATCCCACTTGGACGGTGGCCTCATGTATATAGGTATCGATATAGGCGGCACCACGATAAAGGGCGTGCTGACCAACGGCGATGGCGATATCCTCTCGTTTAAAAAGATCCCGACAGGGAAAACGCCCCCGGAGATCGAGAACTGCCTTATAGAGCTCATTCGGGCGCTTGCCGCGGCCCGCGGACTGGATACCTCAACCGTAAAGGCGATCGGTGTGGGCTCAGCCGGCTCCATCGACCGCAAACGGGGGATGGTGCTCACCAGCCCGAACATACCGGCCCTGCAGAAATTCCCTCTTATAAAAACCATCAGGCGTCGCACGGGCGTCCCAGCGTTTCTCGAAAACGACGCGACGGTCGCCGTTATCGGCGAGTGGTGGAAGGGCGCGGGAAGGAAATACTCCAACTGGATCATGCTCACCCTCGGAACGGGGATAGGCGGGGGCGTGGTGATTGAAAACCGCGTCTACACGGGCCAGTCCGGAAGCGCCATGGAGGTGGGCCACACGAGCATCGACTACCGCGGCCGCAAGTGTCCCTGCGGGGGAACCGGCTGTCTCGAGATGTACGCCTCGGCCACGGGCCTCATGCGTTACGCGCGAAACGTAATCGGAAAACACTCCGGGTCCTCGCTTGCCGCGCGCATGAAAAATGAAAAGCTCGATCCGCTCATGATCGAGGAGGAAGCGCGGCGCGGCGATGCGCTGTCGCTGCATATCTACGCGCAGGTTTCGACCTGGCTGGGGATCGGCGTCGCCAACCTGGTCAACATCTTCAATCCCGAGGCGATCGTCTTCGGCGGCGGTCTTTCGCGCGCCCACCGGCTCATTTTCCCCGTGGTGAAAAGGACCGTGCGCGAACGCGTGATGGAAGGGCTTGGCCGTAACGTGAGGTTTCTTATTATACGCGATCAGGAGAAGGCGCCGGCGCTCGGCGCGGCCCGCGTGGCCATGGATGCGTTAAAAAAATAATCGAGGAGAAACACATGGAAACGTTTTTCGCAGACCAGCTCCTTTTCGGCGAGGAGATACTCAACCGGTTGCATATCTTCGCCGGCCCCCTGTTGGACCGGTTGATGGTCGCCATTACCGTCATGGGCAACGAAATATTCTACACCCTGCTCATCCCGCTCATCTACTGGTGCGCCTCCAAACGGATCGCCATCCTCGCGGGCGGCTCGCTTCTGGTCGGCACCGTTGTAAACGACGCGCTCAAAGGCGTATGGATGAACCCCCGCCCCGACCCGGCAAAACTGATCCCGAACATCGACGAGCTCAACAGGACGCATATCCCGAAGAACAGCCCGGGGTTTCCCAGCGGTCACGCGCAATCCGCCGTCGCGTTCTGGGGGGCGCTTGCATGGTACGTGGGAAGAACGCCTTTCGTGGCGCCGTGCGTCATCATCATCCTCCTCATCTCCTACTCGCGCCTTTACCTTGGCGTTCACTTTCTCGGTGACGTGCTGGGCGGGCTCGCCTTCGGCTGCGTTACGCTCGCGCTCTACATCGTAGCCGTGGCCTGGATGCGGAAGAAGTACGAGCTCGTCAACCGCTACGCGCTCATCGCAGCGGCGCTCATAGTGCCCTATCTGCTCTTCAAGATACTCCCCGGCCACGAGCAGGCCAAGACGCTGGGCGTACTTTCCGGCTTTCTGGTGGGCATCATCCTCGAGCGGGGGCGTGTCGATTTTCATCCCGGCGGTACCCTCGTAAAACAGCTCATCATGATTCTGGCGGGCCTTGCGGGACTTTTCGCCATCAAGGCGGGACTGAAGCCCCTGCTTCCAGGTCTGGATTCCGCGGATTTCCTCCGCTACTGGCTCATGGGTATGTGGGTGACACTCGTTGCGCCATGGATCTTCGTCCGCTTCGGAATCGCGCGACAGGAACGGTAGGGGCCGGCATCGAAGCGGTCCCGTGCGGCCGCCGGCACGGTTTTTTATTTGACCGTCCGCGGCATGTCGCCTATTATTATTTGCGCCATTCGAACATGCGTCCCCGGGCATGCGCCGGGAGACGCGCCGTTTTTCGGGGGCGAAACTTTGCGCCGGGAAAAGGAGCGGATCCACCATGTCAAAGGAAAGCGCAGGCGGAAAATCCTGGGTTATACGGCTTAAAATACGACTCCAGAAATTCGCCGAAGATTTCTATTCGGGGGAGATTACGTACAAGCGCCTCTCCGGCAAACTTATCAACGCCGCCAAGATATTCATCGTTTCATCACGCAAGTTCATGCTGGACGACTGCTTCACCAAGGCGTCCTCGATAGCGTACACCACCATCATTTCGCTAATCCCCACCCTTACCGTGGGCCTCACGTTTTATTCAATCTTCGCCGGCGTCAGCGATAAAAAAGAGGAGCTTTTCAGGCGGGTCACGATCTTCATGGTGGAGCACAACATCAAGCTGAACATCGACCCGATCATAGAGTCGATCTCGAGCCTTATCGACAACGCCGGCAAGATCGGCGGTATCGGGACGATCATCGTGGTCTTCACCGCCACCGCGGTACTGCGCACGCTCGAAAAGTCGCTCAACGACGTGTGGAAGGTCGAAAAACAGCGCAGCATATTCCTCAAAGTAATTTACTACTGGGCGGCGCTGACTCTGGGCCCCATCATGCTCATCACGGGCACCACCGTCGCGACGCACCTTTCCTCGATTTTCGCCGCACCGAACTACCTCTCGGCATTCGCAGTCGGCGACACCCTGTGGGTGACCGGACACAAGGCGAACATCTCCAGTACAGGCGGCGACATGTCCCGGATTAACGCCGTGCCGGCGCAGCGAATCGATTTCGAGAACCAGTCCATCTTCGAATACGACGCCGCGTCGAAGACCTTCCGCGAGCTTGAATACCGGGTGGAGCCCGGTGAATTCGAGAAAACCGAATTCACCGACATACAGTTTATCGGCAGGATGGGATGGGCCGTGGGACGCAACGGCATCATACTCCTCTCTGGCGACGGGGGCGCTTCGTGGCAACTGGAAAAGTGGGGATCGTTCGGTTTCCGCGACATCCACATGCTCACGCCGAAACGGGGCTTCATAGCGGCGGACAGTGGTTATCTCTTCCGCACCGTGGACGGCGGGGAATCCTGGCAGGCGATCGAGTTCGAGAATTTCTCATCCAATCTCAATTCGATCGCCTTCCATGGCGGTACCGGCGTCATAACCACCGACAGGGGCGGCGTTATAACCACTTACGACGCCGGAAAAACCTGGAACATCAACCACCTCCCCGAGGCAAAAAGAAAAAATCGGTGGATCAACATCAACCGGGCATTTTTATTGAGCGATTATAACATCTGGGTGGTCGGGGACGAAGGGCTTATTTTAAACAGCACCAACGGCGGCCGCAGCTGGGACAATCACCGATTTTTGGAAAGGAATTACATGGCCGTCAATTTTATCAGCGACACCACGGGGTTTATCGGCGGCGAAAAGGGGACCATTCTTATCACCGAAGACGGCGGCGAGAAATGGACCCGGCTCAAGGTCTCGAGCCCGCGCATCAACGACCTTGTCGCCTTTGGCCCGGGCATCGTTGCCGTCGGGGAAAACGGGACCGTTTTAAATTCGGACGCACAGGGCCGGCGCTGGCAGGGCTCCGAGGGGGGCAGCATTCTTGAATTCCTGCTCAACTTCTTCGCCCCGTTCGTCTTTATCTGGCTTCTTTTCCTCCTCACCTACATCATCATGCCCAACACGAAAGTCCCGTTCAAACCCGCGGCCATCGGGGCTTCGTTTACCGGGGCCGTCTGGGTGATTTTCATTCTGCTGTTCATCGTGTATATCAAGTCGTTCGCCAGCGGGACCTTCGCCATCTACGGGGGGCTTGCGGCCATTCCGCTCTTTCTGTTGATGGTTTACTCGTCGGCGCTCATCATCCTCTACGGCGCGGAGATCGCTTACACGCTCATGCATCCGCACACGTATCGCAACCTCAAAAAGGCGTTGGCGGGAAAACAGGAGTACTCGGTGTTTTACGGCATCGCCATTCTTCATTACATCTACGCGAACTTCGAGAAGGGCAAGGGGCCCGCGTACTTCAAGGATTTGTTGAAACTGACGACCAACAAGTCGGAAGAGGTCGACTACCATACAGCGCTGTTTTTAAAGGAAAAATACATCATCGAGACCGGTGACGGCGGCTACCTGCCCTCCAATTCGTCGAAAAACATCGTTATCGCCGACGTTGTCGACCTCATTCACGACGTGGGAATGGTGATACCGGCATACGCGCACCCTGAGTCTTTGAAGAAGTACTTCGGCTCGCTCTTCGGACGCATGCAGAAATCAAACAGGGCCGTACTCGACGGCATCACCCTGGCGATGGTCATAGACGAGGCGCGCTGAGATTTAACAGGCAGCGTATTATTCAGTGTGCTGCGTGAAGGCTGGCGCCCGCCCTTCGGCAATCTTAATAAATATAATACCCGAACACGAACGGGATGACGATCACCCCGCCTTGTATGTCGTCGGGCACTTTCCCGAAGTTCTTCGAGAGCCGCACGGCCTCGGTGCACGACGAGTCAAGCGGCCTGTTGCCCAATGAATCGACGATGACCACGTCGAGCACCGTGCCCTCGCGATCCATGGTGAAATAGAGCTTCACCTCCTGGTTCGGGATCGCCATTATTCGCAGCCTCCCCGGCGTATAGGCGCTGGTAACGGGGTCATAGCCGCGGATTACCGAGTTGGCCAGAAGCGGCGGAAACCAGTGCGATGCGATCTTATCCTTCATCTCCCTGAAATACCTGAAATTCCTGAACTTCATGGTGTTGAACGAAAAGCGGCCGTCGCTGGAGTAGAAGATCGCGTTCTTCCGTGAGAAGCTGTTTTTGTCCGGGATGGTGGTGAATTCGCGGTCGCCCTCCTCGCCGAGAACGCTTCCGAAGTCCTGTTTGAGAAGCGATATGACGACCTCGGTATTTTCGGCGAGCAGCAGGGCCGATTCGCTTTTGGCGTCCGAGCTGCGCGAGGTCGTGCGCCCCAGGCGAGCCTTGCCCTGCCGCAGCCGGAAATCGAGCGAGTTGTTGAGCCAGTGGTCGCCCTTCTCGCGACTGAGGTGGCCCTTTGCGGCCGAGTCCTTCTCCGAGAGGAGCGTGGAGCGGCCCGTGACCTTCCGCTCGTCCTCGTTGATGTTGACGATGACGTCGCGTCCGCCGAATAGCCTGCGCTCCGCCGCCTTTCGTGCCGCGATTCCGGCGAAATCAGGCAGCATGAGCGCCGTCATCGCTACGACATGCAGAAAGAACGATATGAGCACCACCAGGTAGAAGCTTATTTCCGCCTGTCTTTCCATTCGCCCGATTCCGTCCTTCGCTCGTCTTTTATGATCTGTTACAACCGCACAGGCGCGCCGTACACCCGGGTCCATCCAAACGGCAACCGGCCCTCTGGTTGCGTCCATATATACAAGGGGATCGATCCGGGTGCCGTCATCGCTATATACCTGACCCTCACAGCCGATAATTGTTACGCCCTCTGGCGCGGGTACCGAGCCGCGCTGCGGGCACCCGCCTTTTCGCCAGGCGCTCCGACAGGGGGCGTGTATGCGAAAGCGGGAGGGGGTTTTCGTAATTTCCGTCTATACAAAATGACGATGTTCATGCCATACCGGAGCCAATAAGAAAGCCACCCTTAAGGGTGGCTTTTCTTGTTTTTTATCCCGCACTGGTATTACTTATTCGCCTCGTCTTCAAGCATTTTTTTACGCTCTTCTATGACCTTCTCGGCGATCTTGCCGGAGATGGGATCGTAGTGCGAGAATTTCATCTCGAAGGCGGCCTTGCCGCTGGTCATGGCGCGCAGGTCGATGGAGTAGCGCTGCATCTCCGCAAGCGGAACGCTCGCCTTCACCACCGAAAGTCCGGCGCTGTCATTCTCGTCCTTGGCGCCCATGCCGAGCACACGGCCGCGCCTGCCGTTGATGTCGTTGAGGATATCGCCCATGTAGTCCTTGTCCACATAGACATCGACCTCCATGACCGGCTCGAGGAGGATGGGTCCCGCCGCCTCCATGCCCTTCTTGAGCGCCTGGCGGCCCGCTATCTTGAACGACATTTCGGACGAGTCCACGTCGTGATACGAACCGAAATACAGTTCGACCCTTACGTCGACCACCGGGAACTTGGCGAGCACGCCCTCCTCCATGCCCTCCTTGAATCCCTTTTCGCAGCCGGGAATGTACTGCCTCGGGATGACGCCGCCGACGATAGCGTTGCTGAATTCATAGCCGCCGCCCCTGGGGAGCGGTTCCACGCGGATGTACACCTCGCCGTACTGGCCGTGCCCGCCCGACTGCTTCTTGTGGCGGTACTGCGCCTCGGCCTTTTTAGTGATTGTCTCGCGGTAGGCCACGCGCGGCTCGCTGGTGACGACATCGAGCTTGTTTCTTTCCCTTATGCTTTTTAAAATCATGTCGAGCTGCATCTCGCCCATGCCCGAGAGCACGGTCTGCTTGGTTTCGGGATTGAAGGCGTAGGTGATGGTCGGGTTTTCGTCGGTGATGCGGCCCAGGATCTGGCCTATCTTGTCCTCCTCTCCCTTCTTGCCCGCCTCGACGGCGTACGAAAAAACCGGGTTGGGAAGTTTGACGAGCGGCAGCACCACCGAGTTCTTGGCGTCGCAGAGCGTATCGCGCGTGATGGTCTTCTCGAGCTTTACGACCACGCCGATATCGCCGCAGGTTATTTTGGGCATGTCGACCTGCTTGTTTCCAACCATGGTGTATATCTTCGATATGCGCTCCTTGGTGTTGCGCGTGGAGTTGAGCACCTCGGCGTCGGGCAGAAGCTCGCCGGATATGACCTTGAGGTAGGTGAAACGGCCCGCGTACTGGTCGATGTAGGTCTTCCAGACCACGCCGGCGAAGGGCTGGTCGGGCTTACACGCCACTTTTTTAGCCGACTCCTTGTCGCCCATGCCGTGCCCGTCGTACTCACGCCCCGTTTCGGGCGACGGAACGAAGGCCTTGATGACGTTCAGCAGATTGCGTATGCCGATCGATTTGAGCGACGAGCCGCAGATTATCGGATGGAGCTTCGCGGCCCTCAGCTGCGCCGTGATGCCGCGTCGAATCTCCTCGACCGTGAGCTCGCCGCCGTCGAGGAACTTTTCAATAAGCGCGTCCTCTCCCTCGGCCGCGAGCTCGAGGAGCGCGTTGCGGTGCCTCTCGGCCTCCTGTTTGATTTCGGCTGGAATGTCGGAGATCGTGACGCCCTTGCCGTCGGGCTTGGGCGCCAGCGCCTTCATGTCGACCAGATCCACGATGCCCTTGAGGGCCGCGCCCTCGCCCAGCGGCATGCACAGCGGCGCCACCTTGGCGCCGAGGTTGGTGGTAATATTGTCGATGGTCTTCTGATAACTGGCGCGCTCCTTGTCCATTCTATTTATAAAGATGATGCGCGGGATGTTGTTCTCGGTGAGGTACCGCCAGGCCTTTTCGGTCTCGATCTGTACGCCGTCGACCGCGTCGACCACGAGCATGGCCGTTTCGGCCACCTGGAGCGCGGCGCGGGCCTCGCCGATAAAGTCGGACATGCCGGGGGTGTCGATGATGTTTATTTTAACGTCGTCGAGCTCGACAAAACCGAGCGCGCTGCGTATGGAAATCTGTCTGCTTTTTTCTTCGTCGTCGTAGTCCGAGGTGAGCGTACCGTCTGCGGGATTGCCGATTTTATCGATCTTGCCCCCCATCAGGAGCATGGCGTCGAATAGGGTCGATTTTCCAGTGTTGCCGTGTCCGAGTATTGCGACATTGCGAATTTGATCGGTTTTGTATTCCTTCAGCATCCAACAGACCTCCACTATTAAAATGCGTGGCGAACCCCGCTTATGAAGTGCACATTAACGATAAAAGGCGACAGAGCGAGCCGTCGCCTTCAGGTTTCCTGTCAGTCTGGCGAGCCGACTGGTACGCTAAAATGGGCTTGATTATTTGTAAAGTATTTTTAGTCGGGACGGGGGATCGGGCGGCCGTCTTTATACCGACACCGCATCCCGCACACTCCATGCTGGAATCAAATTTCTATTGTCTTTTTCCCAGCTGACGCCCTATGGTACACCTTTCCGGAGGAACGATTCATCATGGTATTCACCCACGAAGCCTACGCGCGCCGTCCCACCAGGGCCGAGGTATCGCTCGCCAACCTCATCCACAACTACCGCATCGTCCGCTCGCTCATCGGGCCGGACGTGAAGCTTATGGCCATGGTGAAGGCGAACGCCTACGGGCACGGGATCGTGCGCATCTCGAAGGAACTGCTCGCCGCGGGGGTGGACTGCCTGGGCGTGGCCTATCTCGAGGAGGCGGTCTTTCTAAGGGAGAACGGCATAACCGCACCGACACTGGTGATGGGCGCCATCAACTCCGAGCAGATTCCCCAGTTCATCGCGCACGATGTGGAGATTACGAGCTCGTCGCCGGACAAGAGCCGCGCGATCGCCGAGGCGGCGAAGGCGCTCGGCAAAACGGCCGTTGTGCACCTTAAAATCGACACCGGCATGGAGCGCATCGGCGTGCACTGGTACAACGCCGAGCGCTTCATCGGCGAGACCCTGGCGCTCGAAGGCCTGAACGTCAAAGGCATCTTCTCGCACCTTGCCAAAGCCGAGTGCGACGCCGCCTTCACGGAGACGCAGATAGGCCGCTTCGACGCGATTGTTGATTCCATGGCGAAGAGAGGAACTCTTCCGGAGCAGGTGCACCTGGCAAACTCGGCCGGCATCATCAACTTTAAAAAATCGCATTTTACCATGGTGCGCCCCGGCATCATGCTCTACGGCTACGACCCCATTGGCTACCGGCCCGACGAACGCTTCAACGGCGAGGCGCTACGGCCCGCGATGTCATTAAAGACAAAGGTATCGTTCTTCAAGGTGTGCCCCGCGAACACCGGCATAAGCTACGGACATACCTACGTCACACCGCGCCAGACGCGCGTGGTGACGCTCCCGGTGGGCTACGGCGACGGCTACAGCCGCCTGCTCTCCAACAGGGCCGAGGTGCTCATCCGCGGCCGTCGCCACCCGGTCGCCGGGACGGTGTGCATGGACCAGACCATGGCGGACATAGGGCCCGACGGCACCGCCTTCAACGGCGACGACGTTCTGCTCTTCGGTGAGATGGACGGCACCGCGATTCCGCTTGAGGAGCTGTGCGAAAAGATCGGCACGATCACCTACGAGGTGCTCTGCGGCATCAGCTCGCGGGTGCCGAGGGTGTACGTGGGGTGAGATTTATGAAACAATAATTATTTCTATCATGCCGATGCAGTCAATCTGTCTGTTAACGCAATCTTCTTTTATGCCCCGATGGATGAATCCAAATATAAAAAAGACGAACAGGGCCGTCATGAATAAGATCAATCCCTCGGATACAATCGGCAATTGTCTCGCTGAACGCGTGTCAGAATTCTTTTGAAATCTCGGTGATGAAATATAGCGGTCTATCGACGTCGCCAAACTCATCGAAGGTCAGCGTTCCGAATTCCGTCTGAAAAGTTTTTTTATTGAGGATATATTTTTTTATAGCATCCGGATCCTTTTCCCCGGCCGATATGCACTGGTACAGTATTTCGAGCGCCGAATACACGTTAAGGCCGATAAATATCTGAGAGGATCCGAATCTCTCTTTAAACCGTGAGATATAGGCGTCTTTGCGGGCATTTACATTCTTCGGGGGATAATGCGAAGGAATCACACTGTGCCTTATGGATGATCCTGCCGTTTCAAGAATAAGCGGTGATTTGACCCACGGGGTGTACATGATGCGCATACCGGGCCTGATTGAAGACGCGAGTTGAGCGATGGCCCCGACACCGCTCGCATTACTCCCCATCAGAAGGTAGAGAGAGCTAAAATTATACCGCTTCATTTTCAGAAGAAGATCGCCGTGATCAACTTTTGCTATTGATATATCAATAACCGCCACCTCTCTGCTTCTGAGTCCCTCGCGGAAATATTTTATCGCCGGGTCAGTATAGTCGCTGTTGTCGGTATCGCGTATTATTAACAGCCTGTTGAACCCGTTTGTATTTATATATTCCGCTATGCGCTTCTGCTCTTTCCCAACATCCTGGATATTCCTGAATATATAATCATCCATCCGCGACAGTTTATCGGTAGTGGCGGCAGTGGAAAACGTAAGCACACCATCCCTGTTCAGCTGGTCGTATATTGCGATTGCGCATGTTGATATATGAGTCGTAATCAGTATTTTTATTCCGCTTTTTTTTACCTCTTCATACGCCTCGACGGTTTTTTTTGACCGGCATCCGTCATCAAAAAAAATTATTTCAATGTTGTCACACTTGTAATCTTCCAGAAACAGCTTCGCGGCGTTAACAACGCTCAAACCCTCGATTGACCTCGCCTCAAGGCTGGTCTTGATGGCGATACTGATTTTTTCCTTTTTTGAACATGACCCGGCAAGCGATAAAAGAAACGTAATAATAAGAATAACCGATATTTTTTTCATACAGATCCCGCCGTTTATCGCTATTTCATCCGGGTTTCCATATTATCATCCTCATACCACGATCTTCGGGAACAGGCCATCTATCGCGGTGGTACCGGTTTCTCCTGCCCCGTCTGCCTTATAAAATTTTTCCTTACCGCTTCGTGTTTCGAGTCTTTTTTCACCTGCGCCTGCTTGTCGTGCTTCGCCTTGTCCTTCTTTCCGCCCTTGTCTCCCATGTCGTCTCCCCCCTGTTTTTATTTTATCCCTGATTATCCTCACCGCCCGGGCCTGACACCATCTGTATTCCGTGCGGCCGCTCCCGGACTGAACGCCGTCGCCTTTTAATGATACACGGAACGCGAGGAGAAAGCAATACAATACCTTCGCTTTTTGTTCCATGGACTACAGGTCGCCCGATGAATTATTTTACTTTGCACTTCATCCTTGAATTCAGCGTATATGCAGGAAAATAGTCAATAAAGGTATTGACAAATTGCAGGCATATGGTTAAACATACCGCCATACGCGAGACGAACGCGTTTATTTCGATGAACCATAATGATTGCTAAGAACAACATCGGCCCCAAAAACTACTTTTGGTTTTATTTTTATTATAAAATCAACCCGTAGCCTTTGTGGGTGTTGTTGCGCATGGGGGCCACGGGCGGGATGCCGGTGGCCATTTTAATGCCTCTAAGAAGGTAAAGACCGCCGGAAACCCGGCGGTTCTCATACCTATAGAACAATGGAGGCATCGCATGATTCTCATCCTTCCGGAAAACAATAATCCCGATATCACTTTAAGCGTACCTCGTCTTCAATCGGCCGGATACCGCACCTGCATGTTTAACACCAGCCAGGGGAGTGTCTGCACTATCCTGAACGCCGATTCGTCCGGGGTCGAAAGGCTTCGCCTGCTCGACCTCAACGCCTCGCCGGCCCCCCAGGACGTTCCCTATATCCTGGCAAGCAGAAATATCAAGGATACCGGCACCGAAATCGACGTCGGCCACGGCGTTACGATCGGTGGTTCCGACCTCTGTGTGATTGCCGGCCCCTGCTCTATCGAGTCCGAAACCCAGATAATGGAAGCGGCAGAAACGGTTAAAATTTCCGGGGCCTCAATACTGCGCGGCGGCGCTTACAAACCGCGCAGCTCCCCCTACGCGTTCCAGGGGATGGGACTCGACGGCCTGAGGCTGCTCCGAAAAGCCGGCGACAGTTTTAGCCTTCCGATAATAACCGAGGTGCTCGACCAGGACGATATTCCCGTTGTCGAGGAATACTCCGACATTATCCAGATCGGCGCGCGGAATTGCCAGAACTTCTCACTGTTGAAAAAAGTGGGAAGGACGAAAAAACCGGTGCTTCTGAAAAGGGGGATGATGTTAACAATCGAGGAATTCCTTCTTTCAGCGGAGTACCTTCTTTCCGAGGGGAACCTGAACGTCATTTTATGCGAAAGAGGGATCCGTACATTCGTGACGGAAACGCGCAACACGCTGGACATATCGGCCGTCCCCGTGCTCAAACAGCGGACTCACCTGCCGGTGATCGTCGATCCGTCACATGCCGCGGGAACGTGGAAGCTGATACATCCGCTTTCGCTTGCCGCCGTGGCGGTCGGCGCCGACGGCCTGATGGTGGAAATGCACCCCCACCCGGAGAGTGCGCTCTGCGATGGCAAACAATCATTGAGGCCCGACAGGTTTATCGCCCTGATGGGGATGATCGGCCCCATGGCGAACCTTGTGGGCAGATCAATTCAGGGACGTCGTCATACTGAAACCAGCGCAACCGTGGGACCGGTTTCTACGTAGATTTCCCTTTCTGCGAAATACATATCGCCGTCCATGGTGTACTCAAAGGGACCGTCACTTACGATGCGAAGATTCTTCACATGGTTGTCATAGTGGAGCGGATGATTGAAGGTCCCCCCCCTGGCCAGGGTCAATATGTGCCATGCGAGCACTGTGGGCTTCACGCCTGTCGCGATGACATGAAATCCCGGCTCCTTGGGCATTTCGCGGTTCAGCGGGCGAAATCCCATACCTACGTCCTCCACCGTTCCCGCGAGAATGCCTAATAGATCGTCCGATGCCAGCTCTTCACCGTTAAAGAAGACCTTTGCCTTAAGACGTCTATACAGGGGGGAGCTGTCCGGTCGTATTATTCCGTCGCTGAACGCCTTTATTATTACCCGGGCGACCTTTGGGAAATCCTTCCTGTCACCTTCGTAAACCGCGTTCAGCACATTGGTTGTAAGACCCGTACCGAAAAGGAAACAATAGCGGTCGTCGATCCTCATGGTGTATCGGGTTACCGCAGCAACCGGCCTGCGGCGCTCCATGGCGCGAAGCAATCTCTTGAGTATGGCATAACCGTCCCCTTTAAGTTTGATGGTGCCTGAGATGTTGTTCATCGTGCCGTCTTTCAATATGATTACCGGTGGAATCGGAGCGGGGGCGTAGATATTGATAAACCGTGAAATTACCTGGTGCAGGGTCCCGTCGCCACCGGATATGGCGACGAACGGAATGATCCTTTTTTTGCAGTCCTCGGCGACTGCATCCAGCTCTTCGATTGTCGCAGCAGGATGAACATCCACACGGTCACCACCGATCTTTTTGAATGTCTCGATCGAGTTTCCTTTTGTCTTTTTATTCTTCCTGGAATATGGACTGACAATGATAGGGATTTTCCCCATTTAAAAACCTCTCTCCACCTGGCGCTTCCGTGAGACAAGCATTTCCTGCGGTAATGTCAACGAAAAATGTTTGCGTTACAACATCAATTCGTGACAGTATCATAATGGTTTCGATATCCGTTCTACCGGGCAGGTTTTTGCGCATGGTCAATGGTGTTTTTAAGAATACGCCGCGGAAACTCATTCCAGCCCGGCGATGGGATGTTTTTTCCTGCGATCAGGGACACTGGCGGACGGGGCTGTATCGACCGGAGGCATTGGCACCCGACGACGTCATGGAACTCGAAAAGCATTCATGCCCCGAGCTGTTTCTCTGCCTCGGCGGCAGGGCGGGTCTGGTAATTTACGACGGCGAGACCGAAAAAACGGTGGAATTCGAGCCCGGAGAGGAGCTTCTCGTATCGGACTACCACAATGGGTTCCTGATCGAACAGGACGCGTTTTTTCTGGTAGTTGAGCGCACCGCCTTCACGACGGACTATATCGACAGGAAGACCCGGGGGCCTCTCCGGAGCGTCACAGTTGAATGAAGCCAGACGCACACACAATACTATACTGCCTTTTCGGCAGGCCGGCCCGCCACTCTCTTTCTCCCGCGATGCACAATGCCGCATTCGAGCATCTGGGAATGAACGCCGTTTACCTCGCGTTCGAGCCGGAGAAACCGCTGGACGCGGTACGGGCAATGCGGGCGCTCGGTATCCGCGGCGCAAGCATTACCATACCGTTTAAAACAGACATCCTGGATCATATCGATGAAATCGATCCCCTTGCCGAAAAAATCGGCTCGGTCAATACGCTGATAAATGATGATGGCATTATAAAAGGGTTCAACACCGACGGGCACGGCGCTGTCCGGGCCCTCTTGGCGAACGGGGTTTCGATAAGCGGCCGGAAGACCCTTGTTGTCGGGAACGGTGGATCGGCGCGCGCGATAGCTTTTTCACTGCTCGAGGAAAAGGCGGAAGTTACGATTTCGGGCAGAAACGAAAAAAATGCGGGCGCCCTCGCGTCGGACCTGTCGCGTTATTTTAAGGACGTTAAGAGCTGCCGGATCGATTCGCTGACGAATGGTTCTCTCGATGAATATCAAATATTAATAAATACCACTCCCGTGGGCATGTTTCCTGATATCGGATCCAGCCCCATCGATCCTTCTCTGCTTAGACCCGGAATGACGGTTTTTGATATTGTATACGCTCCGGCCCGAACGCGGCTCCTTGGTTCAGCCGAATCGGCCGGCTGCAGGATAGTTTTCGGGACCGAAATGCTCCTGTACCAGGGGGCGCGTCAGTTCGAACTATGGACATCAGGCCAGGCTCCTGTCGAAACAATGCGCGACGCGCTGATTCGAAACATGAAGAACCGGCAGAAGCGTTGACGCCAAGACAGGAGTCTTCCTGAATGAATAAACCCGCACGAATCCTCGAGCAGTTCATAAACAACGAAAAAACCGGGCATACCGGATTCGAAAAATACTCGCTTTCCACAATGCGCAAACTTGTCCGCCGACTTGGAAATCCACATCGCAATATCAAAACCTTGCATATAGCCGGGACCAATGGGAAGGGTTCAACGGCATTCATGATCAGCGGGATATTCGAACAGGCCGGATACAAAACCGGTTTATATATATCACCGCATCTGGAGAAGGTGAATGAGCGAATATCCATCAACCGGCGCCCCATTACCCTTCAACGCCTTTCGTTCTATCTCGAACGCATACTGGACGAATCGAGTGCCGGGGGGCTCAATCCGACCTATTTCGACGCGCTGACGGCTGCGGCCTTCAACTATTTCAGCGATGAACGTGTCGATCTTGCCGTGATCGAGACGGGGCTCGGTGGCAGGCTCGATTCAACCAACGTCGTCAGGCCCCTTGTCTCTGTAATCACGGATATTTCACTCGACCATACGGCCATACTTGGCGGCGATATTTCCTCTATTTCAATGGAAAAAGCGGGAATTATCAAATATCGGGTTCCCGTGATTACATCAAATAACGGCGGAAACGCCCTGAAAACAATCGAGAGCGCGGCGAAGATGAAAAAATCCTTTTTATACGTAAACGGACGTGATTATCGGGTCCGATCAATGAACCAATCCAAGGGCGGTCGAACATTCTTTTCATACAGTCTCGGAAAGAGACGTATCGATAATTTATTCCTTGGGCCGACGGGGAGCTTCCAGTTGAGAAACGCCGGGCTTGCCATTACGGCGTCACTGTTGCTTGAACACAGGGGCTTTGCCGTCGGGGATGTTGCAATCAGAAAAGCCTTGGCGGGTCTTATCATTCCAGGCCGCCTTGAAATCATGTCCCAAAAACCTCTTATTCTATTCGATCCGGCGCATAATCCACAGGCGATGCGGTCCCTTGCAGAGGGCCTGTCGGTTGCGTATCCGGACCGAAAACCGGTATTCATCCTCTCATTCATGAAAGACAAGGACGTTAAGTCGATGTTCGATATTGTCCAAACCACGGATCCGGCACAAATCATATATTACGAACTCGATGATGATCGGTGTTACACTCCTTTAGCTCGCGGTGACGACAGGGAGCCATCTCAATTCCATATAATTCGAGGGAATGACAAGAGCACACGCCTGGCGACTGCAATGAGGCTTTATATGGGAGGAAAATATATCGTGGTCGCGACCGGAAGTTTCCGCCTTTATCCGGTCATAAAAAAGCTTGCAATATCCATCGCGCGATGATCCTGTTCTTCTTATTGTGGAGCATATGAATATATAAATTGCCGGCCCCTGTCGATGCGATGCGCGTTATAGAAAATCATTAAGCCGGGCGAAGAGATGGACGAAGCGACAAAAGGTCTGGTAGTCGCGGTTAAAGAAACGCTCAAGGATTTTACATCGGGAAGGCTCTCCACGGAGGAGTGCCGCCGGAGGTACAGGCAGATGATTTCTGACTGCGAATCCCTGGAGCGGGGCGCCGATCGTTCAGCCGGTCCGATGAAGTCGTTATGCTACGCCCATTCCACGGGCAACTTCGCCCTCTTCACCGGCATATACCGCATGGACCATGGGTCTCTGACGCCCCTGAGCTCCTGCGGCGACGACGTCTTTAACGTTTCCATAAAGGGAATACGGGATATAATTTCCTCCCGGTTGAGCGCCCGCGGTTCCGTCTCGATGCCTCCCGGCGACGCACACTCTCTGCCCCATACGGTTTACGCCTGCCTCATACCCGGAAAATCCGGAATTCCGCTTCTGTTCGCTGCGATTTCCTCCTCACATTTTTTCTCGGAAAATGAATTCATCAAAACTGCGAATTTCGTCGGAGCGTTTCGGGACTTTGCCGAGTATGAAATGCACCCGCAGTTTTTTTCTTTTTTCTCTGAAAGACGCGCTGCGGTTGATAAATGGATAGAGGCCAGAATAGACGAGGGGCTTTCGGTTTACGCGCATTATTTCCTGTTCAATATGGTTGAACGTATTTTCAGCCATATGGGACTGCCGGAAATGCTAAAGATTTCCGCGTCCATAAAGGATTCACTTCATGCGCAATGCGGGACCTCCGGCACCGTTGTTTTCGAGCTTTCTATGCGTGAATACCTCGTTTTCATACCCGATCCCGCCGGGACAGGTTGTGAAAAGAAAAAGGCCTCTTTCGATTATCATGGAAGTTCTATTCCTTCCCAGTCTTGCGCCTTCACAATCAGAAAAACCAGGGATATTATCGATTTCTGGAATGAGATACTGGAATTTGAACACCGTCTTGCCACCGGGGAAAAAAGGAAATGATCCGCCGCCAGGTAACGGTGATCGGATCGCACGACGACAGTCAATTCCTCGATGAAGCCTATGAAATAGGCCGCCACATCGCCATCAGAGGATGGACGCTTGTATGCGGTGGACGCGGAGGAATTATGGAGGCCGCGTCACACGGCGCGTCGGACGAGAACGGTATTGTGATCGGGATATTGCCGGGCGGCGATTTCAGCGAAGCGAACTCGTACTGCACCGCCGTTGTGGCCTCAGGGATCGGATTCGCCCGCAACAGCATGAACGTTCTGTCCGGTGATGTGGTAGTGGCGTTTGGCGGCAGGACCGGTACACTGACCGAGCTGGCATACGCGTATCAGTACGGAAAACCTGTTATAATCTGCGTGTTCGCAGGCGGCTGGAGTTCCCGGTTTAAAGATATCGTGTCAGATAACGGCGGCAGGCCGCCGGTCCATGAAGCGCGCAGCGTCGGGGAAGCCCGCAACCTGCTCGACTCTCTTCTCGAAAGCGGCGATACGCCCACATAGTACTACATGTAGTCGAGATAATCCTTGAGCTTGCGGGCCCTGGTGGGATGCCGCAAACGACGGAGGGCTTTCGCCTCTATCTGGCGTATACGTTCCCGCGTTACCTTGAACACATAGCCGACCTCTTCCAGCGTATGTGAATACCCGTCATCAAGACCGAAACGCATACGTATAACCTTTTGTTCCCGCGCAGGCAGCGTGTTGAGCACCGTATGGATCTGCTCGGACAGCAGCCGGTATGCTGCGGTGTTGGCCGGAGAATCCACATCCTTGTCCTCGATGAAGTCGCCAAGGAGCGAATCCTCTTCCTCTCCGACGGGTGTTTCGAGGGATATAGGTTCACGAGCGACGTTTTTTACGCCTTTGACTTTGGCAACGGGCCATCCGAGCCTGTCTCCTAACTCCTCGGCCGTAGGCTCCCTTCCAAACTCCTGCTGAAAAAGCCGAGTTTCCCTCATCACCTTGTTGATCTGTTCTATCATATGGACAGGTACACGGATGGTCCGTGCCTGGTCGGATATAGCCCGTGTAATCGCCTGACGGATCCACCAGGTCGCGTAGGTGGAGAATTTATACCCCTTGCGGTACTCGAATTTGTCCACGGCCTTGATGAGGCCGATATTCCCTTCCTGGATGAGGTCGAAGAAATGCATTCCCCTGTTCGCGTATTTCTTTGCTATTGAAACGACAAGACGCAGGTTTGCGTTAATAAGCTCTTTTTTGGCGATTGAGATCTTGCGCTGTCCCAGCTCGATCTGCTTGCCCCATTTCATGATATTGTCGGCCGGTGCGCCGGCTTCCTGCTCGATACGCCTGATTTTTCGTTCGTTATTGCGAATATCCTTTACCATCTCAAGGAGCTCTTCTTTCTTTTTAATCGAGAGCTCGCGAATGATGCTGCGGACTTCCTCCCCTTTCTCGACCTTGCGCGCGAAGTGCTTGAGCTCCTTGATTTCCTTGCCATACTTTCGCTCGATCTGACCGAAAAAGTCGAGAGTGTCCTTTATTCTGCTTACCATTGACTGTATTTTGTGGGCGAGTTTTGAAATTTCGGCCTCGTTTATTTCCATTTCCCTGACCGAGTTGACGATGAGGTTCATGGAGGAATCGATCTTTGACCGCATTTCATCGGCCTTCTTGGAGTCGGCGTCCACTTTTTTCAGTTTGTTTTGCGTCTGAAGGATTTTTTTGTCCTCGGCGATGATTACCGTCATCTTTTCGGAATATTTTTTTTCGAGCTGTTTCATGTCTACCGACGAGAAATAGTACAGCTTGCTTATGCGCAAAACGTCGCTTAACTTAATTTTGCCGGTCTTTACCCTCGGATGGCTTTTTACAAGGTCGTTGATCAGCAGGCTTGAATGTATCACCGCGTCTTCGATGAGCAGCTCCCCTTCCTCTATTCTTTTGGCAAGGTCAACCTCCTGGTCTCCGGAAAGAAGCGACACCCTCCCTATTTCCCTGAGATAAAGCCTGATAGGATCGTCGATATACGAAGAATCCTCTGACGCGGAGGATGAGGATTTTTTCGATGATCCCGAGCTCTTCTTCTTTACCGGGGCCGGCGGCGCCGCTTTTCGCGTGGACTCCTCGACCACTTCGATGCCAAGCTGGTTTAAAAGGATGAAAATATCGTCGATCTTATCCGAATTGAGCAGCTTGTCCGGAAGGACGTCGTTTATTTCATCGTAGGTAATCTCGCCGTTCGATTTGCCCAGCAAAATCAGCTTCTTAACTTCTGGAATATTCTCCAGCACTATTTCACTTTTGCTCATGACACTCCAGTAAAGTATACTTTCATATGGTCTGTATGTTGTATTTGTAAGAAGAAAGTTTCTCCCATTCCCTGGTGAGAATTTCGATTTCGACTTCGATTTCAGTGAGATTTACATTAGTATCGGCACTTTCGCCGGCCTGAGCCTTCCTAATTTTATCCTTGTAATGCTCAATTTTACGTTCGAGCATATACATCCTGATGTTGATATAGATTTCGGTATAAGCGGCAGCCGGGTTTTCTATCCGGTACTCTCTGGCCAGACAATTCTCAAGGAAAATTTTTTCGCTCCCATCAGGAAAATAATCGAACAGACTGTCAACCGAAATCTTTTCCCCGGCTGAAAATAGTTCCCCCATTTTACTGAAAACAGCGGCCGCGTCCGGGTCCTCCATCTCGGTTTCTGAAAAATCGATTATCGCTTTTTCAACAAGCTCGGGATGTCTGCATAACAGCTCAACCATTTCTTTGTGCGCCCTGACCAGGTACGACGCCTTCTTCCGGGTTTTTGTGGTGGCCTTTTCCGCCTGTACCGATCGAAAGCGGGAATCATTTTTGCCTATATACCGTTTAAAATCAGAACGTATCTCATTTTCGCCGATTTTCAACAAAGTACTGATTTTTTTTAGATAATGACTCTGTTCGCTCTCATATTCTATCTCGCCCACAATCGCGAACAGGTTGCGAAGCACCTCAATCCTGCTCCGGTTTCCCGGATCCGTGAGCGTCCTTTCGATCCTGAAGTCGACCGGTTTCGACGAGCTGTCGACGATCGCCATGAACTCGCGGACACCTCGATTTTTGATAAAATCGAAAGGGTCATCCTCGGGCAGCGCGGCGACCTTTGCGTCAACGCTTATATCTTTCAAAACATCAAGGGAGCGCAGCGATGCGTTTATTCCGGCGGAATCAGCGTCGAAGAGCAGTACGATTTCGCTGCAAAATCTTGCGAGTACACGCACCTGGATATCCGTAAGAGCCGTCCCCAGCGGGGCCACGACGTTTTGAATACCGGCCTGATGACATCCGATAACGTCAAGATATCCCTCCACAACTATGGCCCGCCCGAGAGAAGCGATATGCTGGCGGGCGATGTTGAGCCCGTAGAGTATATTGCGCTTTTGAAACAGTTCGGATTCCGGTGAATTAAGATATTTCGGCTCTCCAGCATCAATTATCCTTCCCCCAAAGGCGACGACCTCATTGTACCTGTTGAAAATCGGGAAAACGATCCTTCCCCTGAAGCGGTCATAATAATGGATTGAACCGTCCTTGTTTGAAGAACTCAACAGACCCAGCTTTGACGCCACAACCTGATTAATAC
Source organism: Spirochaetota bacterium (assembly GCA_035477215.1). Lineage (NCBI taxonomy): Bacteria > Pseudomonadati > Spirochaetota > Spirochaetota bacterium. Next base: position 113,609 of record DATIKU010000058.1, read on the forward strand.
CGGTCTTGCGGAAATAACCCGTCAGCGCACCCCAGTCATCAGGCGCGAATCCAAGATGGAACTCGCTTATGCTCCGTTCGGAAACTCCGCGGTTGAGTAGATAGGTTTTTGCCGTGGCGCCACGCGGCGAGTTGATCATATTCTTGTAGAAAGACATAGCCGCAAGGTTTACTTTTTTAAGCCCATCAAGCTCATCATTCTGTTCTTTTATTTTTTCATCCTTGACGGTTATACCGAGCATATTGCCGAGAAAAACCACGCTTTCAGGGAAGTTTAGCCGTTCTATCTTGGAAATGAAGGTGAAAACATTACCACCCGTTTGGCATCCGAAACAGTAAAAAATCTGCTTCTCGGTTGAAACTGTAAATGAGGGCGTTTTTTCCTTGTGAAATGGGCACAGGCCCACATAGCTCCGACCCTTTTTCTGCAAGGTGGGAACGTATTTTTTTACGATCTCCTGTATCGGCGCTCTATCACGCACGATATCGATGGTTTCTTTTGGTATGGACAAAGACTCCTCTTGGTGAAACACCGCTAAGGCCGCCCGTTATATTCCCCGGGCCGTCGTTTTACCTGTTTAGCAACCTGTCGGCAACGATCTTCTTGACCAGGATGCCGTCGGCCTGTCCTTTGAGCTCCTTCATTATCAATCCCATTACCTTGCCCATGTCTTTCTGGGATGCGCCGCCAATTTCATTGATTTTGGCATCCACGGCTTTCTCGATTTCGCGTTCGCTCATCTGTCGGGGAAGGTAATCTTCTATAATTTTCAATTCAGCATGTTCCCTGTCCGCAAGATCGGTGCGCCCGGCTTTCTCGAATTCAGCAATGGATTCCTTCCTCTTTTTAGCCCCCCGGAATACGATTTCAATGACCCTTTCCTCGGAAAGATCTTCCGTACCCTTCGTTTTTTCGTATAAAATATCCGCTTTGAGCATTCGAAGGGTGCGCAATTTCTCCTCGTCTTTACTCTTAATGGATGCACGCAGGTCATCTTCAATTCGTTCAAGCAGCCCCATATCCACCTCTCTCTGAAATAACTGAGCATGCATACTTACAGCTTCCTTACATGGCGGGCGGGAAAACGCTCCTATTGCGCAAGGAGACTGTAATGAATGTACATAATAATATTCCCGTCAGCAAGTACGTGTATGTTTTTACGAAAATAAAATTTTAATTGACCAAGTGGAACATGGACCTTTTAATCAGCCGGTTCACCCAAATCAGAAAAGGGGAATGCGGTTTATACAGGACACTTCAAAATGCCGTGATCGCTTCTTTGCCGGCATTCCTGACGGGTCAGACCGTACATATTCAAATTAAGCGCTGCGACGGGTATTCACGGAATAACCTGGACAATCGGGCTGTTCTCAGGTTATTTTTTTATTGAATACACTGTATCCGCAGGACGATTATTAAAGTGATACTGTGAATTTCGAGAATATAGGCTTTACCGCCATGCGGCGGAAAAGCCATAAACTCCCCTTTACCATGCGGCAAAACTTGTAATTGTAAATACTAATTCTGGAGAAATTATGAAAAAATTAGCCTGTCTTCTCGTACCAGCTTCTATTGCAATTTTTCTATGCTTCGAAAACATAGACAATATTTGGAGCCAAAACCCCGAAAACGTCGGCATTTCGGATACCGCCCACAATAAATCGTCTTATAAATTCCCCAATTTTTACAGGGGTATCTATCTTACCGTTGATTCGGCCAGAAACATGGAAAAACTCTCCCGCCTGGTGGCCGCTTCGAAGGACGCACACATTAACGCCATGGTGCTCGATGTCCATACGTCCCGGTACGATACCTGCCAGGTCCCCCGTGAAAATGTCGAATTCTGCATCAAAAACGGCATACACCCGATTGCGCGAATAGTCGTCTTTCCTGATGGCCTTAAACGGTTTCCGGTCCCAGAAGCGGAATTACAGGCGCGGATTGCGCTTGCCGAGAAAGCGTGCAAGAATGGGTTCCGCGAAATACAGTTCGATTATATACGATTTAACGATCATGGCACACTGCGTCATCTTACCCTCCAGCAAAAGTACGACTTTATAGAGGGCTTTCTCGCCCGGGCGCGGGCCCATGTTAAAAAGTACGATGCAAAAATTTCGGCTGATATTTTTGGCAGGATTCCATTGAACAATAATGATTCAATCGGCCAGCGGATGGAAGGACTCGACAAGGTGGTTGATATCATCTGCCCGATGGCATATCCATCCCATTACACGTGGTGCCAGAAACTAATGGCCGACCCCTACCACACGGTCTTCCTAACCTCCAAACGCGCAAAGGAAAGGGTTAAAAATGCCGAAATCGTGACCTACATACAGACATTCAAGATGAAGCTGGGCGCCTCCGGAATGTCGTACGATAAATACATCGAGGAGCAGATCAGAGCGGTCCATGACGCCGGAATAAAGGGCTACCTTATGTGGAACGCCCGCCAGGATTACATCGTTCCTCTTCAAGTGGTGAAAAATTATTACCTCGCCTCACCGAAGATGATCACCGTCGCCGAGGACAAAAACGAAGGCGAGCGGCGATCATTCGATTAATCGGATCGAACTGGCGCGCTTATTCGTGTTCGTAATCTATCTCAAACGACGTCCTGTTCCGTAGGATGTCGTTTTTTAACGTGATAACCACAATACGTTTTTCCGGCAGGCCAAAATAGACAAAGTTCGGCCGGGGCTGATGAATATTATTCAGCTTGACGTACTTCTCGCTTTTTTCGTCGAGCGCCCATTTCTCCACAACCAGCAAATGACGGTTAGGCTGGATCCTGGACTCGAAAGACTTGTCCTGGGATTCGAGACCGATCGTGGTTCTACCTATCTCAATTTTGTTAATGTAGATACGGTAGTATGAACGTCTATCATTTTCCGGATTGGTAATGTTGGTATCATAACCAATGAATTTAAAGTTATACGTATCCGGTTGTTTGAACCTTCCATCGTCGGGCATGAGCGGGCCCGTCTGACACGACAGTAGCGGGAAAAGAACCGTTGCCGCCAATAATGCAATTATTATCGTGTTTCGATAAATCATTTCGCCTCCGTCACAAGGAGAATATACGGTTCGTCGTAATTCTCCTTAAGGGAATCGATTATTACAAAACCTTTCTGGTCGATCGTCTCCGTAAAACTCACGGATTGTGCGCCTCTTACTTCCTCGCTTTTTATGCTGTATCCGAACGGATCGGTTATCGAAATTCTCAATTCCGCGTTCGTAACCCCCTGCAGAGTAAAGCTTTTCCTGACCCTTCTTCCGTAATCGAGTGAATAGAAGTCCCGGTCCTTTTTCTTAGATGTAAATCCCTTTATTGATGAACGCGTAAAAGGAGTCGCCTGTTCCTTTCGGTCATTTGGCTCCGTTTCATATTCTTCGGCTCCCGCAAGGCGGACTACTTTCAGCGTATAGGCGCGCTCCGCGTCGAAGAAATTTTTTCTCGACTGAACCGCGACATAAAAATTACCAACAAGAAAAACCGCCGGAATCACTTCTCTGTATCCCCCACCTCCGTTGTCGGCTTCGAAGAGCTTCGTCCCGTCTGATACAATGATTTCTGTCATCAAATCTATCGATTCCGGAGGGATGAGTTCTATCCTGTAAAGGCCTCGACCGTCTCCGTGATAGAGGAAAACATCCCGATCCCCGGCAGGAAAGATCCTTCCGCTGATTTCACCGGAGGTAATGGTATTTGCGCGCGCGGGTTCGCCGTTTGGCTCCATTTCCATACCCGACTCGAATTCACGGGCTCGTACGGTCAAACGGTATTCCTGGTCGTGGTTGGCCTCGAAATTTTTAGCCGCTACAAGGATAAAATACTCACCGGATTCGGTAATACCCATCTCCCTGATGCTTTCTCCCTCGTGGATACCACCGGTATCCGCAAGGCCGACCTGCTCCATCCTGGAATTATATATGCCTAATACGGAATTGATACGTTCGACACCGGTCAGGTCCACATCGAGCAGAACAGGTCTTTCCATTACGAGATCCATGTTTACCCTGTACCAATCTTCTTCTCTAAGGGGGCTTTCTCCCTGTACATTCAATCGGTTGTACGCCGGACTGAAGAATCCTTTTACTTCCCGGCCGGGAATCAGTTCGGAAGCATTCACGGGAGTATCGTTCGGTTCTCTCTCCTCGTCGCTCCAGGCCCTGGTTTTAACCTCGAGCCTGTAGATGCCTGTCGGGTCCGAAACGGGGATGTCCCTCTCTCCGTATCCTACGGAAATATAATATTCTCCCGCCTCGACAAAGAGGTTGCTCATTCTCTCCGGTGACGATTTCCTCATGTCATCGATGTGTTTTATCAGTACGGGTGACTCATCCCCTTTCCATATTTTCAGGGCATGGTTCACGCCTCTGACAGGCGAAAGGATTACTTCGATAATCGCAGGGGAGCGCCCCTCAAAACGGTATACATCGATATCGTCACGTGTCGAAAGGACCCCTTGAATTGCCGAGTCAAGCTTAATCATGCCGGCGTCGCCAAAGGAATCATTCGGTTCATTTTCAATTGTAATATTTTTTTTGCATGAAGAAAAAATAATCAGCAAAAAAAAGCACACCGCAAAATAAAGGCCGCGCGATATCATCAACAAATCACCATTTAAACCGATAATTCGATAATCATAATTTTTTCTTTCCATCTCAAGTCTGTATTTTATACAGAGACGGCACGAGGTAGTCAAGTAAATACTAAAATTCTAATTGAAAAAATTATGTTTCTATCGAATCCATGTCATGCTAAACGTGCCGGTGCGGAAGCACCACTCGAACATGGAGGTCTTCAAAATGAAATTCAGCACCAAACTCAAATTGACAGGTGCCGTTTTAACCACGCTTGCTATCGTGGCGGGCTATTTTTACTTCAGGTATTATTTTACCTATACGCAAAAGAACATCGTTCAAAAGAGACTGGAAACGATAACCGGACAGAATCTTACCGTCACGGTTTTCGGATACGACGGAAGGATTATCAAACGATGGACAAATGTTAAAAAAATAACCTCCGGAGCCGGCGAGCGGAACCTTACCTACACCTATTTTTTTACCTCTGAAAATAAGTATGTTCATCTACCGAATTCCATCTGGTACATAGCCGAAGAGGAATGACCGTTGCGGACGCACATTCAGTATATCAAGGGCATCGGCCCCAAAAAAGCCGAAATTCTGAAGGCCGAAGCGGGAATTGAAACAGTAGAGGATTTGCTTTACTACGGTCCGCGCCGATATCTTGACCGTTCATCATTTAAATCGATAACCGACTGTTTTGCGGGAGAAATGGTTACCGTTACCGGCACCATACAGAAACTCGCGATATCAGGAAGGCGCAGGCGTTTTCTCGAAGTTACCATCGATGACGGCTCCGACAGCCTTTCAGGTGTTTTTTTTGCCGGCATTCAGTATTTCCAGAAAATTTTCGTTCCCGGCTCCTCGGTCATTTTTTCGGGCAAAATAGAGGTATTCAGGGGAAAGCAAATCGTTCATCCCGAATTCGATTTTTTCGATGAGGACTCGCGGATCAAATCCATTCACGCCGGCAGGGTCATTCCGCTATACCGTTCCACGGAGAAGCTTAAAGCACTTGGATTCGATTCCCGCGGATTCAGAAGGGCGATACGTACTGCAATAGACGAATACCTGGATAAAATAACGGATCCTGTTGACGGCAAAATCCTAAGCAGGCTCAACCTGCCCTCTCTGCGGGCGGCGATTATGGCCGTTCATTTCCCCGAAACCATGGAAGAGGCGGAACAGGCACGCCGCCGTCTCGCGTTCAACGAGCTGTTCTTCATGCAGGTCTATCTCGCAGTGTCCAGAAAATATCTTCAACTGGTGGTTTCACACGGAAAAGACCGTATCGAATCTCAATTGCCCGAATCATTCATCCGTTCACTCCCCTTCTCTCTTACCGAAGACCAGATCAGTGCGATATCCGAGATTCAATCCGATCTCGAGCGACCATTTCCCATGAATCGGCTGCTTCAGGGGGACGTCGGATCGGGAAAGACGGTCGTATCGATGGCTGCGGCCCTGATTGTTGCGGGCAGAAACGAACAGACCGCGATAATGGCGCCAACCGAGATACTCGCGTCGCAGCATTATGTTAGTTTTAAAAATTTATTGCCAAAATCACCGGTGATCGACCTTCTAACCGGCAACATGCAAAAGAAAGAGAAAACTGCGGTATTGCAGCGCACCGAATCAGGCGAAAACTCCATAATCATCGGAACCCATGCGCTGATCGAAAGCGGGGTTTGTTTTAAAAAGCTTAGGCTCATCATTATCGATGAGCAACATCGTTTCGGTGTTCGCCAGCGTGCGCTGCTCAGGGAAAAGGGCGAGAATCCGGACCTCCTTATCATGACCGCCACGCCGATCCCCAGATCACTTGCGCTGACGCTTTACGGCGACCTCGATGTAACTTCTATACGACAAAAACCGCTGAACAGGCAGACCATAAAAACTATTGCGTTACCCGAATCACGGATTGGCGGAGTCTATAAATCCGTTGATAAATACATCAATGAAGGCCGCCAGGCTTATTTCGTTTATCCCATTATCGAAGAATCACAAAAAGTGGACCTCAAATCGGCGATTAACGCATTCGAGTCTCTTAAAAACGATATTTTCCCTCATCGCAGAGTTGAACTGCTGCATGGCAGATTGCCTTCACAGGAAAAGGACGAAATAATGCAGCGTTTCAAAAATGGTGAAATCGATATACTAATTTCCACCACGGTTATTGAGGTGGGAATCGATGTTGCAAATGCCACCATAATCGTCGTTCAACACTCCGAACGATTCGGGCTTTCGCAGCTTCATCAGTTGCGCGGCAGGGTGGGACGAAGTGATTTACAGTCTTTCTGCGTTTTCATATATCCTGACGATATCGGGGTTGAGGCACGCACAAGAATTGATACTGTTGCGGCGACCGACGACGGATTCATGATCGCGGAGGCGGATTTAACGATGCGTGGTTCCGGGCGGATAATCGGTTTCCAACAGCACGGCCACGATGCGGGTTTCGAATTTACCGATCTGTCCGCCGACCTTGATATTATCGGCATTGCCCGTGAAGAAGCGATAGCCCTGGTGAACGGGATAGCCGAACCGAAATCGGTCCTTGAATCTCTGAAGGCGGGAAGTCCTTACGGCGGGCAGATTGCTCAATTAAGCAGTTTAAGAACACGAAAAGTACTTTCATTGCTTTCATGACCCGCAGCAGTTTTTATATTTTTTACCGCTCCCACAGGGACATGAATCATTACGTCGTAACGGTTGCCCGAGCCTCTCCTCTATTTCGACGATTATCGCCTTGTTTTTAATCAGCTTGAGCTTCTCGTTTTTCATCATATTTTTTATGGTCACCATTGTGCTCCACATCACCGAAGTGAAACTCTCAAGCTTTTTTATAAAGCCATCCATGTCGGAAAACTCTTCTTCCGTCCACTTCTCACGCATGCTGTTTTCAAGGGCCCTCAGGAGTTCGATGTTCGCCATAAAGATCGCGTACACCTTCCGTATCTTTTCGTTTTCAATACGTACATTATACCCCCCCAGGTGAAGCCGCTTGAGAAATTCTTCACCCGCCTCCAGTTGCCTGCGAACGAATGAAATACAAGAATCCCGTCCGGTTGTTTCGCTTGAAAACCGTATATGTTCTGATTTTGGAAAATCGGCGCTGCCATACAGGTGATACCATAGTCCCTCGATGGCTGAGGCTGAATAATCGGACGGGGCGCTGCATGCTTCGCTATGAATAAAATCGATTACCGCCGCCGGCCCGGTCTGGTGCAGGGAGCATTGAACGCCCAGAATACACGCCTTTATGCGATCAATTGTTCCAGGATACGAATCCTTTCTCAATAGGCCCAATAATTCGTCGTCACCGATATATTTTTTTACGGCGAGTGTTTTCATCCTGGGCGCCATCCGATTTTCAAACATGCATGATACTAATGATCATTCCGGTTATTATGCATACGAAAGGCCGGTATTTTCTCAGTGCCTTAAGGGAAGACGCGCCACCGTCATTTTCTATAACGGCTGCTTGAAAACACTCTTTTCGATAAATCTGTTATATACCGGTATACACGCGGCTCCGAACCATTGATTCCATTTGCTTTTAAAGAATTCCTGTTTATTGAATTGCTGGTTGTCACTGAGCCTCAATTTAATAATCATTTCTTCAAGCTGACGTTCGTTATTGGCAAGTTCTGTGTTGTATTTCATTATTACCGTTCGGCGAATCTCGTCGAAATACTGAACTTTATCAAAATCTATGTTAAGGGTGTTGATATTGGCCTCGTGCCAATTGAGTATTTTCTCCTTTATGTATTCTGCTGGAATATATCTTACAACTTTATTTGCCGGCAGGTATTTAAAGCAGAGGCCGATTCTCTCAACCTGGAGGAAAGAGGTTAAAACCTTGTGGAGGGTCGCAGGGCCCAGGTGATATATGAAAAGATTTCGCGCATCATCCTCGAATCCGAAAAAATTACACAGCACCTGCACCTGAGTTATCAGCGTCTTATAGATAAACCCTTCATACTCTTCTTCAATGCTCTTGGAGGTGTCGCTCATAAATCGTATCATCGCCCTTTTTACCGCGCCTTCCTGCGCTGTACTGTTTTCGGGTTCACTCGAATAATAGAATGAACTCGCGAGATCATTATAATCTTTTACAAGTTTTTCCCGGTAGAGCCTCAGGATATACGGTTCGCGGGTATTCCACGTATTCGTTCCTTTAACCGTAAACCTTCCAATAATTTCTTCATCACTGTCATTACGTGAAAGAGGGTATACGTGGACCTCCCCGGCCGGGGCTGGTGCGGTTTTTTCATCCTTGTATTCCCTGTTTCGTATGGCTGTAGAGTTCGCTCCTGTATTGTCATTGGCGTCAATATCCAAGATGTCGTCGGGTTCAATTCCCGAGTTTGAACCACCGGGGAGGTATGCGGTCAGGTTGAAAAGCGCGTCATACTTGTATGACATTGATTGATGGTAGATGGTCTTATTAACAATATCGCGCTCTGTGACATTGAAGTCTTTCACCGGCATGGATAGGAAATCGGCGATGCGGCGAAGTAATTTATCGGTGACGTCGCAAAAACCCAACGCGGCTTCCAATTGAGCGTTTAGCTCGGAATAAAACTCTTTCCCGTTATCGGCGTTATTTATAACACCGATTCTCTTTGACAACTCGCTCCATTCTTTGCGTGTTTTGCCGTTGAATTCCCTTAATCGTAAAAAAAGCTCTTTCAGCGCCAGAAAATCGACCTTGTTCTCATCTTCAAAGCCCTCGAAAAAAAGCGGATAATCTTTTCGTGCATTTTTAGCGAGTGAGTCAATCGAAAGAGGTGTCGCGTACTCCCCATGCAGTCTTTCAATATTCTCTATAAAACCAATTAAGGTGTACTTATATTTCTGTATGATCTGAAGCACGTTATCGTGAACGTCATAATCGGACAGCAGTCTGCGGAATTGGGCCGTTCTCAATGTATGCGTGCTGACGGCCTGGGCCACCCCCTTGGCGTAATCGAGGATATCGTCATCGACCTTGATGCTTTTAATTCTCTCTATAAAGCCTTCTTCATTATTGAGTCCTTCTCCCGAACCTTCCGAAGTGACATCCGGTTTACGCGCCACACGTTGTTTGAAGCGAAGCGCATCCTCCCTGGTTCCTGAATAATCCACACCGCTTTCCACATCGGAAAGCAGCCTGTCAAGATCATCGTCGATCACTGAGTGCCCTCGTAAACACTTTATGATTTGGCCGGCTCAAGTATGCTTCCGTCGGGCTTGACGTTTCCGACGGCCTTCTCCTTTTCGATTGGGGTGTTCGTCCTTTGTGCCGTGTTATTCAACATTGGCGGAAGATCCTCTCCGCGCATTATAATGAGGACTTCTTCGGCGTTAAGTGTTTCCCTTTCAACAAGGTACTGTGCGATTTTTTCGAATTTTAATTTGTTTGCCGCAATCAGCTTTTTTGCTCTCTTTTCGCAACTCGAGAGTATTGATTTCACCTCATCATCTATCTTCTTGGCGGTCGATTCACTGTAATCGCGGTGCTGGGCGATCTCCCTGCCAAGGAAAATCTGTTCGGTTTTTTTGCCGAAAGTGATCGGCCCTATTCTTTTACTCATGCCCCATTCGCACACCATCCGACGCGCGATGTCGGTCGCCCTTTCGAGGTCATTTCCGGATCCGGTTGTCACATCTTTAAACTTCAGTGTCTCGGCAACATGACCTCCGAAGAGAATCGTTATCTGGTTGAGCCAGAAATTTCGCGAATGCAGATGCTTCTCCTCTTTTGGCAATTGCATAGTAAGGCCAAGCGCCCTTCCCCTTGGTATCACCGTGACTTTATGTATCGGGTCGGAGCCGGTAAGAAGACCGAGAAGCGCATGACCGGATTCGTGATAGGCGATAATCTCCTTTTCATCGGTGGAAATGAGCATTGAACGACGCTCGGGTCCCATGAGAACTTTGTCTTTGGCGTCTTCCATATCGCTCATCGATACTCGTTTCTTGCCCCTGCGGGCCGCAAGAAGCGCTCCCTCGTTAACCAGATTGGCGAGGTCCGCGCCGGTGAATCCGGGCGTTCCCCTCGCGATCACTTTGAGGTCGACTTCGCGCGAAAGGGGTATTTTCCGTGAATGAACTGCGAGTATTTTTTCGCGTCCCTTTATGTCCGGTGTATCGACAATAACCTGCCGGTCGAAACGTCCGGGACGAAGCAGCGCCGGATCCAGAACGTCGGGCCTGTTGGTAGCCGCCACGATTATAACGCCTTCGTTTGTTTCGAAGCCGTCCATTTCCACAAGAAGCTGGTTTAAAGTCTGCTCCCGTTCATCGTGTCCGCCGCCGAGACCCGCCCCCCTTAACCTGCCCACTGCGTCTATCTCGTCTATGAATACAATGCACGGGGCGCTTTTCTTGCCCTGTTCGAACAGGTCGCGCACGCGCGATGCGCCGACACCGACGAACATCTCCACGAAGTCGGAACCGCTGATGGAGAAAAAGGGCACTCCGGCTTCGCCGGCGATCGCCCTGGCAAGCAGGGTTTTACCGGTCCCGGGAGGGCCCATAAGGAGAACGCCTTTGGGTATTTTCGCACCGATATCGGAAAACTTTTTCGGCTCTTTCAGAAAATCAATTATTTCTCCAAGCTCCTCTTTCGCCTCGTCAACACCGGCGACATCGGCAAAGGTGACCTTGTTTCGAGTTTCCGGGTTTAACTTGGCCTTGCTCTTGCCGAACGACATGGCCTTGTTGCCGGTTGATTGTATCTGTCGTATCATGAAAAACCAGATAAGCCCGAAAAAGAAAAGCCATGGTAGAAAATTCAGAATGCCCTTGAGGAACAGGTTATCATCCGCCTCTTCGCCCTTTACTTCCACTTTGGACGCAATAAGGTTCTTCACCAAATCCGGATCATCGTATGGAATGATCGTCTCGAAAATGAACGCCTTGTCCCCTTTTGTGTAGGTCCCCGAAATCTTCTTGCCGTTAATGATGGAAACGGCTTTCACCTTCTGTTCAGAAACCTTCCTTAGAAAATCGCTGTACTGGAGCGACTCGACCTTCGGTTTTGTCGTATCGTTCATTTTAAATATCGCGATCGCCAGAACCACTATTAAAAGTAAAAGCGCGATCTGTTTGCCTGTCCTGTTCATCTGCCACTCCTGATCATGATCGACCGGATGATTAAAGTCATTTTACGCTATCCAAACCCTGGAGATTGTTTCCCCGCCTCCGCATGGGCGCACTTGCATTAATCCTGGTATTGTAAACGTCTCTAATTATTCCAACGGGCCGGACTTGAAGCATCATTGGCCGGAGCATCCCGGCGGCACAGGTGCCGTTTACCCCCCCGCCCGGTATATAGCAAGTATTTTTTGGGACTGTTCCGTCACCATGTAGTTCCGCGCAACCCTGTGATGCATATTAACGGTCATTCCGATCATAACCGCCGCTACTTCACTACCGACCATAACAATCGGCACCGACTCTCTCAGGGACTGCGCTACCTTTAAATCAATAAGAAGGTCCTTAATCTTTTTCGTCCCTCCTGGCAACCGTATCCGGTCACCGTTTATCCTGCCTCGCAGTACAATATAATCAACTTCATCCGGTAAAGCTAAAAAAAGGACGTCTTTTCGCCGGTATTCTCCGAGAAAAGTCTCATATCTCACAAGGCACATCGAAAGCGAATACCCGGGTTCGCCAATGACGATATCCCCGGCAGGCTTATAACCGGTAGGGACATCGATTCGGTATTCCCACGATCTCTTCGCCGTTTCCCCGGCCGTCTTTTCCCCTATGGAGATGGTGCTTCGGCCGTCATCACGCATTACCGAAATCGACAAAACGCCACCGACCTTTATGGAAACACTGTTTTTGGCCGATCCATACGCCTTCATTATCTCGTCTATAATTCGACTTGAAATATATTGTTTAAAATGATCTCTAATTGCGTGGACAAGCGCATATCGAATAACCCGTTCGTCTCCACCAAATCTTTCGGGATAAATAAATATTTCGCCCTGCTTTTCCATGTAAACCTTCCCGTATGTCTTCTCGAGAAGATGGTCCAGCAATGATGCGTTTTCAACCGCCAGCTTCGAAAGCCGGGAGAGCGCTTCATCGACAGAGGGGAACCGGCGCCCTGCCATTGGGAGGAGTTCGTTTCGCACGAAATTTCGCAGAAACCTAATATCGGAATTGCTTTCATCCTCGCGCCATTCAAGGGCGCGATCCGTCAAATAGCCGTATACCTCACCGCTCGTTAAAGGCAGCATCGGCCGAATCATATTTCCGCGTATTGGTTCGATGCCCCTGAGTCCGTGCAGGCCCGTTCCGCGCAGGATTCGCATAACAATCGTTTCAACATTGTCGCTCCCGGTGTGGGCGGTGACGATTTTATCCCATGATCCATCGCGAGCGATATCAGCCAGATACCGATACCGTGTCTCCCGCGAAAATTCCTCGAAAGAATATCCACGCGGCCTTTTCAAACAGTCGAAACGTTCGCAATACAGTTTTAGATTACGGCCTTTCGCCAGGCTCCTGACGAATTCCTCGTCGGCATAGGATTCGGCGCCCCGCGACAGGTGATTGAGATGGAATACACCCATGGTCAGAGACCATTCATCAGCGATCGAACTCATAATGTCGAGCAGGGCGACGGAGTCCTTTCCGGCCGAGAGTGAAAAAATAAGCCGGTCACCCGCTTCAAGAAGACGGTGCTCCTGTATGAATGCGCGAACACGCCCGACCGCTGATTTATCCCTACGGTTCATATTAATGATCTCCAAAGGGATTACTCACACGGCGATACATATTTTTCCAGTAATTATTTTTATGCGATTCATCACCGATTCGGATTGAAATCAGATCGTGGGAAAAGTGATTGATTTTTCACACGGAACCGTAAGGAATTCTACTACACCGTCGCTTGCCAATTCAACCAGTATCAAGGGAGATTTTATGGACCACCGGATAACCGAACTGATCGATGAATGGACCAACTTCCCTTTCGATGAAAACACCCGAAATGAAGTCTCCCTTCTCATGGAACGCGGCGACCAGAAAGAGCTTGAGGACCGGTTCCATACGATGCTCGAATTTGGAACCGGAGGGCTTCGTGGCGTAATCGGCGCCGGCACCAACCGGATGAACGTGTACACGGTCGGCATGGCGACACAGGGGCTTGCCAATTACATCCTTTCTAAGAAAAAACAGGACCGGGGCGTGGTTATCGCCCGCGATTCGAGGAGGATGTCCGACGTCTTCTCACGGGAGGCGGCACGCATTCTTGCCGGTAACGACATCAGGGTATATTATTTCAACGACATCACCCCTACGCCCCTGTGTTCCTTCGCAATCCGCGAACTGAATGCGGTTTCCGGTATTGTCATTACGGCAAGCCATAATCCTCCGGAGTATAATGGTTACAAGGTATACTGGGATGATGGTGGCCAGGTGGTGCCTCCAGTGGACGGCGAGATCATCGATGAAGTAAAGATGATACACTCAATTGAAGCGATTAAACGTATTGATTTCGAGGACGGTATCCTTTCCGGTCTGATCCAGGTGATAGGCGGCGATATAACGGAAACCTATATTTCCATGCTCGGGGAAAAGGCGCTTCGCCCCGCGAAACCTTCGGAAACGGTAATAGTATACACCCCCCTGCACGGGACCGGATATAAAATCATCCCGGAGGTGCTGCGCCATTTCGGTTTCCAGAATATATTTACGGTTGAATCACAGTCGAAGCCCGATGAAAACTTCAGTACCGTCAAGTCCCCGAATCCCGAGGAGCGCGACGCACTCGCGCAGGCCCTTGAACTTGCCCGTAAAGTCGACGCCGACCTTATCCTCGCAACCGATCCTGATGCCGACCGCATGGGAGTCGGCATCAGGAATCTCGAGGGCGATTATGACCTTCTCAACGGGAACCAGATAGGCACCATGCTCGAGTATTACCTGCTGCACAGGTTGTCACGCAAGGGCACTCTTCCGGCGAACGGCGTCATGGTAAAAACCATCGTAACTACCGATTTGCAGGATGTAATCGCGAGAAGCTTCAGCTGCTCCGTCGACAACGTTCTGACGGGGTTTAAATGGATTGCCCTTAGAATGAAGGAATATGAATTGTCCGGTGAAAAATCATTCATTTTCGGCGGCGAGGAAAGCTACGGATATCTTCCCCTGGACTTCGTGCGCGACAAGGATGCCATCAGCTCCTGCTATTTTTACGCGGAAATGGCGGACTGGCTTGCAGAAAGCGGCGGCAGCCTTTATGAATTCCTGAGCGCCATATATCTTAAATTCGGCCTTTATCAGGAAGACCTTCTCTCGATCACGATGAAGGGGATCGACGGCATGGAGAGAATACAAAACATTATGGATTCGTTCAGGCGTTCCTCGCCGGGCGAGTTCGGCGGAATCCGGGTGGCTCGCATCGCCGATTATCTCGCACTTGAGGAAACGGACATAGCCGCCGGTTCGAAAATACCGATTAATAATCTACCGGGCTCTGACGTGTTGCAGTTTTTTCTTGAAGACGGCTCAAAGATTACCATGCGGCCGTCAGGGACCGAGCCAAAGATCAAGTTTTATTTCAGCGTGAATGCCCGGGTCTCCGCGGATGAGCTCGATGGAATGAAGGCCGCTTTAAGGAAAAGAATAGACCGTTTCAAGTCCGATTTGAGCGCGAAGATAAACGAGGTGTGAGGATGGCCAGTATTTCTATTTCTTTTTCCCGCATAATTGTCTCGTCGCGTTCCGATCGCCCATGATCGTATCCCGCCAGATGCAATATGCCATGGACCAGCAGCCGCAGAAGCTCTTCCGCGGGTTGTGCTCCGTATTGCGCAGCCTGGGCTGCCGCACGCTCCAGGGATATATACACGTCCCCGAGTGTTTCAACATCGCCATCCACAGCCGGAAACGGTTCTTCGCGATAGGCGAAAGAAATGACGTCGGTCGGACGGTTCTTCTTTCTGTAACGATTGTTGATTTCCCTGATCCTGTCATCGTCGGTCAAAATGACGGATACGGAGCTTCCGAATACATCGGCCATTTCGCAGGTCCGTTCGGCCGCGAGTTTGAGGAACCGTCTGGTAATTCCGATGAAAGGCAGTATGGCCCGACCTTCCACAAAGACGTTAATTATCGTCTTCTTTGATGTGGACTTTCCCCTCAAGCTTCTGTACCTCTTCGTTGTCGGGATACTCGATCCTTGTATGGAATATTCCGTTGAGTATCCTCATGAAGGCCCGCTGGATCTTGTTTAGGTCGGACATTGTAAGGTCCGAATACTCGAACTCATCGTCATTTAGCTTGTTGTATATGATCTTTTTGACCAGCGATTCCAGTTTTACGCTTGTCGGATCCTGAAGCGATCGGGAGGCCGCCTCAACGGCGTCCGCGAGCATCACCACGGCCGTCTCCCTGGACTGTGGCTTGGGACCGAGGTACTGGAACTCCGTTTTATTTACGGTACCGTTCTCTCCCGAAGCGTCCGCTTCCTCAAGCGCCTGGTGATAGAAAAAGGTCATCGTCGTCGTACCGTGGTGCTCCCGGATGAAGCTCTCCACCTGCTCGGGCAACTTGTTTTTTCTGGAGAGAACGATGCCCTTCTCGACGTGTGAAATTATCAAACGTGAATATTCAATCGGTTTGAGCGATTTCGCCCTTTTATCCGTAATCTTGTTTTCGATGTAGATACCGGCGTCTTCAATCTTCCCGATGTCATGATAATATCCGCCCACGCGCGCAAGGAGGTAATTGGCCCCGATGTCCTTGCAGGCGGCCTCCGCCATGTTTGCGACCATGAGGGAATGGTTGTAAGTTCCGGGCGCCTTGATAAGCATGCGCCTGAAGATGGGCGCGTTGAGATCCGAAAGCTCGAGCAGGTTGAATTTTGTCGTTATGCTGAAAAGGTTTTCGAACAACGGAAATACACCGAGAACAAGGATAGAGTTGATAATTCCGTTCGCAAGGGACAGTTCGATGTTTCGAAGCGTATCGTAGAGCGTATAATCTTCCATGAGGCATACGCCCGTGACTACAACCGAGTTTATTATCCCGAGTATAAGCCCTCCCCTCAGGAAATCGGTGCGCCTTTCAACGCCGGTCAGCACGAATACACCAAGTATTGCCGAGCTGAAGGCGGTTACAATTACGACAAGCGAACCATTGCTGACCATAAACGCGAAAAATATCAGATACAGCCCGATTATTATGGCGATAAATATGTTGAAAAGCGTTGCGATGATCATGGTCACCGCTGCGATCGGGAGAAAGAGAGTGAAGATCATTGCTGAATTAAGGATATTATCGGTTCTGGAAAGAAAAAACGTAAAGAAGACAAAGAGGACAACGATCGAGAATATGATTACGGGGGCTTTTCGGTCAGGAAGAAGCCTGGAATGATACTCGATCAAAAAATAAGCGAAAACCAACAGGAAAGACACCTGTAAAAGAAGCACACCGAGTATATAGTTGATCCGGGTGGTCGATGCATAGGAATTCAGGATCGAGATTTTGTCGAGCGTCTCCGTGGTAATGGTATCCCCTTCCCTGACGATCGTTTGTCCTTTTTTAAGCACGCCCGTTACAGGTTTAATATTTTTCGTGGCCTCTTCGATTCTTCGTTTAGTTTCTTCCGCATTGAAAAGAAGATTTGGCCTAACCAGCGTTTTTATCACTGATATGATTAGCGTGCGTTCTTCCCGAGTTCGTTGCTGGATCATGGCATGCACCAGTCCGGGAATATCGGCGTTGATTTCGGCCAGAGTCTTTATCTCCTCGAGCCCGCGTGATATCTCGTTGGCCGCCTGCGGGCTGTTGATAATCCTCATGGTTACGTTCTTGTTCGCTATTGAAAGCGGATTCGAATACGGGGCGGGCATTACGCCGTTGTCAAGAATATAGATCATCAGCTTTTTGATGTTCTGGCGTATATCCGACGTGTTCTGGCTCCGCAGCAGTTCGAAAAGTACATGATCGTCATATTGCGGGAATTTCGGCAGCCTGGATTTTATGGTAATAAGTTGAAATGTCCTGTCTTCGCTGCCGGTCGGAGGAATCTCGCGAAGCGTTATGTCAATATGATCGAAAAGCATATCGATATGCCGAAGGACTTCCACCAGGACCGACTGGTCGCGGTCGAATACCAGCGGGACGGAATCGGCGACCCGGCCTTTTTCAGCCCTGGTCTCGGATTCAATTTCAAAAACAATATCCCCGGAGACCCGCACGTCCTCGCGGGCTATGTCGCCGATGCTGTAATCATGTGTTTTGCCGACCATATTGATCGACAAAAGCACGGTCGAAATGACGATGATGCCGAGGATAAGAAACAGGGACAGTCGAATGTTGCGATTTCTCATCGCAGCGTTGACGGACCGGCTGATTATTTTAACTGTCGTCAGCATAAGGTTTTTTTCTTTGGCCGTCCGGCCCGGCGTATCAAAGGAACCGGCTACTCCGATTTTTCCGCGTGATCATAGGCGGCGACGATTTTTTCAACGATGGGATGTCTGCAGATGTCCTCACGTCCGAATTCAATGAAAGCGATCTCTTCCACTTTCTTTAATATTCGCATTGCATTCAGAAGACCGGAGTTTTTCGGTTTTTCTATGTCAATCTGGGTAACATCGCCGGATATGACAATTTTCGAATTGTTTCCGAGCCTTGTGAGGAACATTTTCATCTGGGAAACGGTTGTATTTTGACCTTCATCAAGTATTATAAACGCCCTGTTGAGCGTCCTTCCCCGCATATACGCGAGCGGAGCGATTTCTATTGTTCCCTTTTCGATCAACTTTGATACTTTTTCAAATGGTATCAGATCAAACAGCGCATCGTACAGCGGGCGCAGGTATGGATTTATTTTCTGTATCAGATCTCCCGGCAGGAAGCCGAGGCTTTCTCCGGCTTCAACGGCGGGTCTTGTAAGAATGATGCGCTCGACCTTGCAGGTCATGAGGTGTCCAAGCGCAACGGCAACCGCCAGATATGTTTTCCCCGTGCCAGCCGGCCCAATTGCGAATGTAATCGGATGGCGGTTGATAGATGATACGTATTTCGCCTGGTTCAGCGTCTTCGGCGATATCGTTCTTCCCGTTTCCGGAAACGTTATCTTGAGCCTGCTAAGTTCTTCGGTATCGATGTCACCGCCCGCGGCGATCGTAGTGGCAAGGTATCGTATATCGAATTCTTCGAATTCGTACGATTTGTCCTTAAGTTGCAGATAGTCACCCATCAGGTGGAGCAATCTAATTGTTTTTTCGATGGTACCCCTGCTCGAACTGATTATCAGGGTGTTTCCCCTTGGAATTATTTGCACATCGAGGATTTTTTCGATGGTACCAATATTTTTGTCCCGGAATCCGCAAATTCTCTTATAAAGTGAGGTATCATCGATTTCGAAACGGCTTTCAACGGCACTTTCGACCATATATTACTTGTCGACCACCTTTATGGAAAGTTCCCTGAGCTGTTCGGGGGAGACCGGAGACGGGGCGTTGCTCATCATGCACTGTCCTTTCTGCGTTTTGGGGAATGGGATAACGTCCCTGATCGAATTTCTCTTGAGAAGAAGCATCAAAATCCTGTCCAGGCCCAGGGCGATCCCCCCATGAGGCGGTGCACCGTATTTGAGGGCTTCGAGTAGAAACGAAAATTTAATCTTCGCCTCTTCTTCCGATATTCCCAGTACACCGAACATTTTTCTCTGGAGATCCGTATTATGTATCCGTATCGAACCGCCGCCGATCTCGACGCCGTTGAGAACGATATCATAGGCCTGAGCCTTAATAGAATTCACCGACTCCGGCGATATTGTATCGAGAGAATCGACGTGCCCGGCGAGAGGGGCCGTAAACATATGGTGTTTTGCGAAATAACGCTTTTCCTCGTCGTCGTACTCCAGAAGTGGAAAATCGAGGACCCAGAGAAAATTGAATTTATCTTCATTGATCAGATTTAGATCTCTTCCGACCCTGAGCCGGAGATTTGCCAGAGTGTCATTTATCACGTTTTCGCGGTCCGAAGCGAAAAA
Source organism: Spirochaetota bacterium (assembly GCA_035477215.1). Taxonomy (NCBI): domain Bacteria; kingdom Pseudomonadati; phylum Spirochaetota; species Spirochaetota bacterium. The sequence goes on from DATIKU010000058.1 coordinate 133,209, forward strand.
CACCAGCACATTCCCCTTCAGCGCCAACTTCTCGGTCAGCGCGGCACGCTCGTAATCGCTCAGGAATTTCGCTATTCCCCCCTCGAATGCGCCCTCCCTGAAACGGAAATAAGGGAGCCCTTTTGCCCTGAAAGTTTTGATATACTCCGTGTAATCGTCGATCATTTTCCTGGAAATGGCCCCTTCATCGGGGACCGGCAGGCATTTGATGCCGCCTCCGGATGCAAGCGCCGAGCTGAAAACGTTGAACGAAGAGTTCTTCAGAATATCCCCGCAATTAAAAAGCCTTAGCCCAAACCTCGTATCAGGGGCGTCTTTTCCATACCGCTCAATCGCTTCGTCATAACTCATGCGGGGAAAGGGCACGGCGACATCCCGCCCGATCGTTTCCTTAACGATGGCTTTTACCAGGCCCTCGATTATTTCCATAACCGTTTCACGGCTCACGAACGAAAGCTCCATGTCCACCTGGGTGAACTCGGGCTGCCTGTCGTTGCGAAGGTCTTCATCTCGAAAGCATCTCACTACCTGGAAATACCGATCGAAACCGGACACCATCAATATCTGTTTAAAAAGCTGCGGTGACTGCGGAAGTGCGTAAAACATGCCCCTGTTGATGCGGCTCGGTACGAGGAAATCGCGCGCACCCTCGGGAGTCGATTTATTCAGCATCGGCGTTTCAATCTCGATAAAGCGCTGTTCCGTTAAATGCCTTCGAATTTCCTGCGTCGCCCGGTGGCGTGCGAGTATTGTTTCCCTCATTTCCTCGCGGCGCAGATCGAGGTAACGATACTCAAGCCGAAGCTCTTCATTAATGGAGTTACGGGTATCAAGAGGAAACGGCGGAGTCAATGATGGATTGAGAACCTCGATAATCCCGGCCTCAACCTCGAGCGAACCCGTCTTCAGCGCGGGATTGACGGTTTCGGCAGAACGCATGCGGACAAAACCTTCGATTCGCAGGCAGAACTCATTTTTAACGCTTTCCGCGATTGCGGCCACGTCCGGAGATTTGGAAGAATCGACAACTATCTGTACGATACCGGAGACATCGCGCAGCTCGATGAAAATTATCCCCCCGAGGTCCCGCTTCCTGTCTACCCAGCCGCCGAGCTGGACTCGCTTGCCTTTCTGGGAGTCGGTTATTTCTCCGCAATACGTTCTTTCGGTGAACATCTCATATCCTTGGTAGGCTCAATAAACGTGAAATCAAACGTAATTACATACGTTTCGTGCACATCTTTTGTCAAGCTGAAAAAGAAACGTCACCAAAACGGTCATTCGAACATTTTTTTTCTGACCATCTCGAAAAAACTGCGAATGGACGAGGATTCCGGTTTTAGATTAAGTGCCCTGTTGCAATCTTCGAAAGCGCGGGCGATGTCCCCCAGCTCGTACCACGCAAGCGCCCTGCTGTAATATGACTCGGACTGGTATGGGTTTACGGTTATCGATGTGTTAAAATCATCTATGGCCGTTCCGTGCTCGCCGATCATTCGGCGACAAAACCCTCTGTAATTGTAGGCCCTGAAATTGAAAGCGTCCAGTTTGACCGCCTCTGAAAAATCATCGATCGCTTCACCGTACCGCGCCTGGGCGAGGTATGCCATGCCGCGATGATTATGTATGATTGACTTAACTGACGGAAGATTCTCGGTTCCCAGCAGCCTGGAATAAAGTGAAATAGCCCGCGGGTACAGCCCCTCATTGTGGGCGGTTATGGCTTTCAGAAGAATATTATCGATGGTGTCTTCAGGCATGGAATCGGATTGCGCCGGTGCCGTCTCCTGCTCAACAGTCGTGCCGGAGACTGGTTCCGTTCCGGCAATCGTGCCGGGAATGCCGATTTTTTCGTACAGGGCGCTTCTCCTCTTCTTTAATTCCAACTGCATCGCCCTGTGATAATCCCGTATTTCCTGAAAGATGATGTCCGCCAGCGTGAGATTCGCGTTAAGTGCGGCCAGCTTCCTTTTCAGCGGGAGATCGAACGGCGTGAACTCCGCCTTATATACAAGCTCATGCTCCACCTCGGACCATGCGTCCTGGAGGATGGTTGAGAGTTGTATCTCGCAGCATGGAACTACGTCCAGCCCCGCCTCTTCCGGTATGTACTTCTCTATCCGGAGCATCAGGTGGGTCGCTTCGTAACCGAATTCGCGAAATGAGTGATTGACGCCCTTTTTCTCACTTCCTGTCACCGAAAATGAAGACCGGATAATTTTTTCAGCGGTTTCAATATCCTCCAGGAACGGAAAGATTATGCGCGCTCCCAGAATATCGGTTATCTCTTCGGGAATGCAGGAACCACGGTTTTGCTTCATTCTCCTGATGAGCTTGTTGAAATAACTCTCAAACGATTTTACCCTGTACTTAATCGTTGGATTCAGGCCTTTCACGAGTAAAGAGTCTTTGATATCCTTCGCCACGCCAATGAGGACCTTTTCATAATAAGGGACCCGTTTTGAATAAAACCTGTTGAGTTCGTCTCTGTCAGGAAGCCTGTTGTCTGTGCTCATATCTGATTGCCTTTTATTCATTTCCACGGCGATCGTACAGGCATATGGTTTCCGATCCCCGGAAAATCCCGGGGTCAAAGACGAAACCATCGTGCATGCGGAGGAATGGCGTTTTTCCGCATCCTTCAACCCCGCAAACATATTTTTTGGCGGGGCACCTGCCGAAAATGCACAGGCGCCCAAGATACTTCCCGGTATTGCAATCCAACAGGAAAACATCAACCTGATGATGCGCAACCCCTATCCCTTCCCCCTTGTGTAAAAGCGAAAGGCCCCGTACTCTCGCCGTTCGAAGTTCATTGATGCATTTCACATCATCCATCCATACGGCCATATCAACATCATCGCAGTGGTGATAAACTTCAACACCTTTCTCTGCAAATCTGCCACTTGAAGGCATTTCCTTGAATGGAGGAATGGCGACCGAACCGAACAAAATGATTTTACGGACCGCAGCGATTTCCGAAAGGGCGCGGGATACGTGTTCAGCGGCAATTCTGAAATTTGCGTGACGCTTAAGGTTTTCCGTGTTTATCCGCTCGATCTGGGCTTCGGAAGGTTCCTGGTCCTCCCATAGAAACGGAATCTTCTCCATGCCGGGACCTTTATCGCGGCTGGCCATGATGATCTCCGATCATTTTCGGTGATTTATTCTGATCTGAACTATTTCCGGCCTCGTTCCAACCCTCACCGGGGGGCCCCATGTACCGGATCCGCTTGAGACGTACACATGAGTATCGCCCTTTTGAACATATCCATGGCTTATTTCGTATACGGCGCTGGTTATATGGTTAAACGGCCACATCTGCCCATGATGCGTGTGCCCCGAAAGTTGAAGGTCGATACCGTTTGCTACGGCTTCGTCAAGTTGAAACGGCTGATGGTCCATTAGGATGATCGGTAATCGTTTGTCAAGACCGGAAATGATATCGTTAAGCGGTTTCCTCTTCTCTCCGGTGAAGCCGGCTTTGCTTCGGTCATCCCGGCCAACAACGTAAAACTTACCATCAATGAGAACGGCGTTGTCGCGTAGAACGATAATTCCGTGTTTTTCGAGATAATGAACGGCATCCTCCACGCCGCCGATATATTCATGGTTTCCGGTGACTGCATAGACACCGTACTTCGCCCTGAGACCGCGCAGGGTCTCTCCAAGGTTCTGTTCGATTACGGGTGCGAGGTCTTCGTCGACGATATCGCCCGCGAGCAATATGACATCCGGCTTTATATCGTTGATTTTGTTTACCAGGCGCTCGAGGCGTGAGTTTCCGATAATAACGCCGAGATGTATGTCTGTTGCCAGCGCAATCCGCACTCCACCGTGCGGAATGGTGGTTTTAGATAGCGTAATATCGAGAGTGCGCACGCGCAAAATGGCGGCGTTGACATAGCCGGCAGTCACCGTCAACAATGCCCCAATCAACACGATAGCGGCGATAATGTATTTAATGATGCCTCTCTTTTCAATAACAAATGACGGCACTAACGGAATCGCCTGGTTCATTAAACGGAGAAAATCGACAACAACCAGACCAATAAACAGATACGTCATGAGCGCTAACCACAACGACCCCGCGAAAATGGCCGCGGTACTGAGCGTGCAGATTGAATATCTCTCAAGCAAGCGACCGCCAATATATGATGACGCAACCAGCAAGAAAACGATTGCATACCATGGGCGAATCGCCGAACCTCGCGGTATGAGCTGCCATCCACGAAAAAATATATAGTAATTGATCAGCCCGTAAACAAGCAGAAACAGTGAAAAGAATATAAGGAAGTTTACCGTTCGCATGGGCGTATTTACCGGTATTAATGTAGCTCACACTCGCGACGTCTACTGCAAGAAAAAACCCCTCCCGGGAATCGGGGAGAGGTACGTTTTATGCCAGGTTCTCGCAACGGGTTACTTTTTTGCAGCCCGCGGGATGACGACAATGTCGACGCGTCTGTTAAGCGCGCGATTGGCCGCGGTATCATTGGATACAATGGGATTGAACTCACCGTATCCCGCCGCTGAAAATCGCGCATTGTTGATCTTTTTGTCATGGTTCAGAATATAGTTGAGCACGGCAAGGCCCCTTTCCGTAGACAGCTGCCAGTTGTCGCGAAATTGGCGCGTCTTAATGGGAACGTTGTCGGTATGTCCTTCGACTACGATATTGTATTCGGGATAATCGGAAAGTATTTTTGTGATCTTTTGAAGGGCGGGAAGGATCCCTATTTTCAATTCGGCCGATCCGGAATCGAAAGAAATACGATCATCGATGTTGATGACCAGCTTGTCGTGAAACCGTTTCAATCGAATCTCGCCCTTCCGGATCTCATCCCCAAGCTGCTTTTCGAGTTCGTCCGCCTGCATCTTCATCCTGTCAAGTTCGTCCTGCTGGGCTTTGGTAAGCTTTTTAAGATTCCCCATCTCGTTGTTGAGGTTTGCGATCGTGTTCCTCATTTCGGCCATCCGAGACTCGTAGGATTTTCGCGTCTCATCAAGCTCATTGATTCTTCTTGTCCTCTCGTCCTGCAATTCCTTCCGAAGTTTCGCAAGCTCGCCTTCGTATCGCGCCTGCATTTTTTTACTTTCCTCGACAAGGTCTTTTTCGCGATCACTGCCCTTTCTCTGAAGGGTGTCGATCGTTCCCTGAAGCTCCTTAACCCGGTCTTCGCAGAGGCTATTGTCCTTTTCCCTCCGCTTATTGCACGATTCGATCTCAGCGTCCAGACGCTCAATCTGCCGCTCAAGATCCTTAATGGTGCTTTCAAGATTTGATTTTTCATTTGAAAACTGTCGCTGGACGCCCTTCAACTCCAGTTCAACAGCCACCTTCTCATTATGCAGATTTTTATAATCGCTGGTCCATTTGAAAAGCTGTGCGAGAGCCGGAGTCTCCGAAACGGAGGCAAGTACAGCCGCCGCGGCCAATATAATAATTGTTTTTTTCAGCATAATGCTCACTCCATCCCCATTCCGGGGTTATTTACCGTAACCGGATTCTGCAAGCCTGGCTTCCGCCATTTTAAATGTGTCGGCATATTTAAGATATTTCTGACGGTTATTCGCGGCTCTTTCCTTCATCGAGGCGTGATATTTCTCATATACGGAAACATCGATGCGGGACTTCTCGTCCTTCTTTCCGGTTTTAGGATCTGCTGGAATTTCCCCCATTGTACGATCCTGGAAGGCCCTGGCGATCCTGGCTTTTTCATAATTCAGTTCGGCGATCTTTACGGAGAGCTCTGATTCTTTCAATTCGACGTCAGCCTCCTCGTAGTCCTTTTTCGCTTTAAGATACGCCAGCTTTAATTTTTCGATGTTTATTTTTTGTTGATTGTCAACCATTGCTTTCTCAACTTCGCCAAGCGCCCTGGTGTCGTCGGAAATCACATGCAACTTTTTCTTTTCCGTAAGAAGAGTTGCCTCTTTTTCGAGGCCGGAAAGCTCTTTTTCGCTTATCACAACCTTCTGAGCGGTAATTTTAAGCGATTCCTTAACTTTATTGTTTTCCTGGTTGATGACGACAATCTCGTTTTCAATACGCGTGAGATTCTTTTCCTGTTCGGCTGATTTTTCGATCAGCAGAGTTTCCTTAATCGGTGCCGGTGAGCTTGCCAAACAACCGGAAAAACCAAGCACAAGACATACAAACGGTACAAGGTAAGTTTTCATCGCCCCATCCTTTTTAAAAAAATAAATTCGCCGGACCGCTCCAGCGTTATTCAATCTGAACGCTACATTCAGTTGCGGAAAAGTGTACTTATCACTGCGCAGACGTAAAATAACGCCGATAACGCATAATGTCAATTCAAAAATGCAGTCGATTCCATAGCCGGACGATTGGCCCGTTTCCAACGACAGCGGCCAGATCGGAAAGGAGCCTTACCTACCGGAATATTTTGTATTTGACTTTTCATTATGCCAAGGTTTTAATATGGAACTTGACAAACAAATCATCAACCCGAAGTGATACGAGTCGGCAATTTAAATACATGGTATGTCAGAGAGGACAATGAAGATATCCATTGAAAAACCACGCGAAGAAATGCTCGCCAACCGGAAAGTCCGTTCGTGGCCGATCTGGCAGAAGGAGGTCTCCCGTTTTGACTGGAGCTACGATTCAACGGAAGAGTGCTTCCTGCTGGAAGGTCGGGTCGTTGTTGAAACATCGGACGGTGAAAAAGTTGAATTCGGCAGTGGTGATTTCGTCACTTTCCCCCGTGGGTTGTCCTGTACCTGGGACATTAAGGAACCCGTAAAGAAACACTACAATTTCAAGGACTGATCAGCTCTTTGTTCCAAGCCTCTTCAAGACGGCATAGGCCGCCGGTGCGACAACGCTCTTGAATGTTCTCCCTCGCAGTGCCCTGTCGAGATCGAGGATTAGGTCTTCGACGTCCTCCAGCCCGGTGCTTATGCGCAGCAGTCCGTCGCCCATCCATTCCCGAATGGCCTTTTTTTGTTCCATGGAAAGGTATGGCACCGAATCGACATACATATCGGTCGGATAGTAAAACAGCAGGCTGCGCGGATGTCCAAGCGACGTTGCGTACGTGAATATGCGAATTTTTTCAGCCAGCGCGACTGCCGCACCCAGTCCCCGTTTAAGGCGCATGGTAATCATTCCACCCGGCATTCGCATCTGACGGAGGGCAAGTTCATATTGCGGATGACCCGGCAGACCGGGATAATACACCCGGGATACGGCCGGATGCGCCTCGAGAAAGGACGCGAGCGTTGTCGCGGTGTCAGAGTGTCTCTTCATCCTCAGCGGCAAAGTTACCATGCCACGTGCGATCATCCAGGCGTTAAAGGGACTCATCGCTCCTCCCAGGTGAACGAGCGCATCTTTCCGAATACGGTGTATCTCCTTCCCGGGGCCGACGATAAGTCCTCCAAGAGCGTCTCCATGTCCGTTCAGGTATTTCGTCGCGCTGTGGATTACAAACCGCGCGCCGAGTTCGAGTGGTTTCTGTATGCACGGTCCCGCCCATGTCGAATCAACGGCAAGCGGGATTCCCGCTTTTCTCGCTATTCCGGCGATCACCGAAATATCCGCAAGGCTCAATAAGGGATTCGCGGGAGTCTCGATATATATCAGTTTGGTATTTTTGCGTATTTCGCGTGCGACCAGCTCGGTGTCGGCCGTGTTTACCAGGCTCACCTCCACCCCGAAGCGTTTAATGTGTTTTCCGAACAACTCCTGCGTTCCCGCATAACAGACATCGCCGGCTATTACGTGCTCTCCGCTTTTCAACATGGTGAATAGCAGTGCCGACACGGCAGCCATCCCGGATGCAAGCGCGAGGGCCGTTTCTCCCCCCTCCAGCGCCGCCACCTTTTCTTCCAGGGCCCTTCCCGTCGGATTGCCCCATCTTACATAAGCGAACGGGGGATCAAACGATTCCATGGTTAGAGCGTCGAACAGCCGGCTGCCGAATCCCGGCAGTTTAAACGCTGCGGACATTGTAATATTCGGAGACAGGGCCCCCGTCGACGGGTCCGCGATTTCACCTGCATGAACCGCCACAGTGGCCGGCCTGCAACCGTTCGACTTTTTAAAATTACGCTCCTTCTTTCCCATGCATCCTCCACGGCGCGTACTGATATATCCTTATACCCTGAAAACAGAATTATCCGAGGACCGCTTTCCAACTGTTCAGATTACATAAGCCTTATTTGTTATTACAATTTATTTTCTTTTAATTAATCCGCACCGGGGCATAAAAAATCACTTTCCCAAATGAAACACGGCCGGAATAAGGCATCGAGCGTAACGCACATCAGACCTGTTGCAAGTCTCGGTGATATCCGGTTACACAACGACTATATTATTCCTCGGAAAGAGTTCAAATGATAAGAGGCTTTCAAAAGTATGGCCGCCGGCATCTAAGTGTTTCCATTACAGTCTATCAGGTAAATATACTTACATATTTTAGTGTAGTATAATTGATTGATTAACCGGAGCATTACATTGATATTTATCTTGACATGTTCACATACATGTGGTATGCATCATACATAAAAACTCTAACTACTGGTGGTGCCGAGATGGATGAGATAATAACCGAAGTGAGAGTGTTCCCCAAAGAAAACCTTGGCAAAACTCTCGGATTCGCCAATATCACCATACTGGACAAGTTCGTTGTGAAAAATCTGAGGATAGTTCAGGGCGACAAAGGGATATTTATCGGCATGCCTTCCAACAAGCGGAAGAACGGTGAGTTCATTGACCTCTTCTTCCCCATCACGCAGGACGCTCGCGACCTAATCACTAACGCAATACTGGCAAAATATCAGGAGGTTGCGCGCGAACAATCCCAGGCCGGCCGGGTTTCTTAGGAACCTTCCGGCACGCGATTATCCGGCCCCGGGAGGCGTGGTGAACTCCATACCGGGCCGGAAATGGATTTAATCAGTCATCCCTCCGCATACGCGACATGAAATTGTTCACGAAGTTCGTCATGCGCGCGAGGACGAGCGCGCTTATCAGCACATCGATAAGATTCGGCAGTGCAATTCCGGTTTTTCTGAACACACTGAGGGCTTCAACCTTGTAACAAAGGAGGAAGCTCACGATAATTATTATTCCGTCCCTGGTCGCTACGACGGGCCTTTTGGAACCTACATCCCTCAAAGACGACATCGAGAACAGAGCCATTACCGCCGCTTCGATAATTATGGCGACGACGAATAAATTGATGATGTTTTGAATAAGTACTTCAATGTTCATTGATCGAACCTCCCTGTTTCACTACCGCAACCTTAACGAGACAACTCTTCCGTCATTGCGCAGTATACTATACGAACAAACTGAAAAGTTCAAGAATTTTATTTGCAATTTACGGTGGACAGTGGAGATTCTTATCATTACCTGTTGCATAAACAGAGGATTTGGACCTTATACGAGGAATTTCATACCATGCACCCTAAGACTCTACTTGCGCTGGCCACCGTTATGGCCGTTCTGTCGCTGGTGGCGATTCAGTATAATTTTTTTATAGATACCGGCAATAATCCATTCACACAAACGGGCATCGTCAACACGTCGTCCTATTATCCCGATGGTCCCGTCTGGAAAAACAAGGCTCTCTATTATTCTGAATATTCAAAAGACCGTGTTATGGTCAGGGACGGCAGAGGAAATATCGAACTCTGGAATGAAACCGGCTGCGGCCCGCGATCTATCGCCTTTTTCTCCGATAACCTTATCATCGCATGCCGCGATGCCGATTCTCTGGTCGAGATTACCACCGCGGGCAGGGTTGTACGCAGGATAACAGCAGACCGGAGTGGCCACCCGTTGGAAGGACCGATCGATTTTGCGACTGACACACATGGTGGACTTTATTTTGCCACAGCCGGACCCGAAAATTCAGGGAGGATGTACGCGGGACGAATTTACTACATGGCCGCGGATGGAGTCATCAATACGACGGGTATTTCAATCCAGCGCTCCGGCGGTATGGTAATCATACCGGAAAAGAAAATCATTCTTGTGAGCGAGAAAACCGAAAACCGTGTTATTCAATTCGATCTGGTTCAACCCGGAGTTCTCTCCAACAGGCGTGAATTTATCCGTTTGTCTGATATCACCGCCGCTCCCGACGGCATGGACACGAATGCCGGACCGGATGGCCTTGCCGTCGATTCGGCCGGCAATATCTTCGTATGCCACCCTGGAGCGTCACGCATATTGGTGCTTGACCAGTCCGGAGTCCTTCTTCAAGTTATAAAGACGCCCCTGCCATATGTGACCGGAATCGCATTCGGACGGTTTGACAATGTAATCTACATAACAGCGGTTTCCAGCCTGTCTGACCCGCCCTTCTCCGGGGTCGTTTTTGAGTATACCAGAAAACGAACCCGCCAGACTGCACGCTGATCCGCAGTGTTTGAAATTATTATCCCGTCTGTACGCCACCGAAACGTTTTACGAGAAGCACCTGGTTTCCCTTGTTGTTATAAGTGACCTGGTCGAATATATTCATCGCTATCGTGATACCACGCCCATGAGCCAGCATTTCTGAATCGACTTTACACTTAATGTTTTCAATCATCTTCGCGTGGTCGAATCCCCCGCCCGCGTCGGTGATCTTGTATGCCACACGTTCGGGATTTAGGGAAAACTCGATACCGACTTTACGCCCGAGGTACGCGGGATCATTCTGCCTGGCTGAGATAAATTCCATGTAATTATCACTCATAGTTTCGATCGATTTTTCCTCGAAACCGATTTCCAGGTTTCCGTGTTCGATGGCGTTTATAATCATTTCCCGCAACCCTATCCGGAGCAGGCTGACCTGTTGCGGTTTCATATACTTGGCAACGTTACGTACAAGCCTGTGACTGATTTCCTCGGCTGTTATCAGGTAGTTGCCTATGGAGAAATTCTGCCTCTCCGAAATAAAATATTCCATCAGAGAGTCCTCGCTCACGCCTGTCGCGCGACCCAGAATCTCGTTTTTACCTTCGATAGTAATAAACTCGAGTCGAACGTTGAACTCTCTGGGTTCGGCGGCGAAGGAGGACTTCAACTTCATTTTAAGATTAAAGGGCGACCTTGTTTCTATGAATTCCTCTAGTTTTTTTTCCACCAGTCGTATCAGGACGCTTTTTTCCTGTGGGTCCTCGAAGACGATATCCTGGAATTTAAGGGTCCCCATGTCGTCGGCATGGATGCCGATCTGCTTCATGAACGCCCTGTTTGCGGTCGTAAACGACCAGTCATCGCCTAATGAGAAAATACCTTCGTTGGTACCCTCAACCAAAAGGCGGTATTTCTCCTCGGAAACACTGATGGTTTTATTCGCCGAGTCGAGTTCGGAAAGTTTGCGCTCGAGATCCGTATTCAGGATTTCGATCCTTTTATGCAGAAAAATGAAACGATTGGCGAGAATGAGTGCGGTGCCGATGACGAAGAAAAAAAATCCATACCGGGTAAGCACCAAATCCAGGGAAAGAAAAACCGCGTCGATGATATCGAAAACGGTGGTAGTGAACAGTAAGGCCACCCCGATTACGAGATTGCCGACGACCGAGCCGGTTATGGTTTTTTTTATTGATTGCCGGTATGTTTCAGGACGCGACGAGCGCGTGGACTCCCTGTGTCTTTCGCGTACCCGCATAATGAAGCTGTATCCGATTGTGAAAAACGCGTAATAGAAAACGGGCAGAAGAGCCGTCGCCTGCCACAAGCGCAACACGTCAAAGGCGAAAGGAAGCGGAGCGAATGGCACGAGGAGTATAAGCACCGCGCAAAAAACACCGTATACCATAGTTACGATACTGATTTTTTCCCTGATGATCAGCTCTAAAAAGCAGCCGGCAAGGGGAATAAGCATGAATAAGCTTATCAGCTCAAGACGGAAAACCAGACCGGTATCTAAAATAAACTTATAGACCGTATGAGTCCTTAAAAACAGATAAATGAACAGCACGACCGCGAAAAGACCGAAACATAGATTATACCGTTCAACCTTCCTGTTTAAATACAGGAAGATATGATACAGCCCGAAAAACAGGTAAAGAAAAATAAACGCAAGCGGTATCGATTCCGAGTTAAAATCTACAATATTTCGGTACTCGTCGATGAAATAGGGGCTGCTCTGATAGAGACCGGTATCGTTGAAAGTCGGATTTCCGATTATGCGGAAAGCAAGGATGTTTTCGCCCGGACGAAAAACGCGCGGATCTACGGGGAAAAAAACGTCCCTCATGCCGCGCCAGGTGCTGATACCGCCATCCGGCCTCAGATGTAACTCCCGGTTGACGAGCCTTCCGTTGACGAAAATCTCCCAGTTGCCTCCGATACTTGCCAGATGAATACCAGGGACCTTACCGCTTTCGACCATCTTTTTATCCGCAATGAACCGGGTCACAAACGTATATGTTTTGTCCTGGAAATGCCGCAGGGAGAAAAAACTCCGCTCAACATCGCCGTCCAGCTTCAATTCCCGGACCCTGACTGCGCGTTCTCCCCGTTCACCCGGCGGAATCGCCACCCAGCCGGGCTCCGCCTCTTGCGGCAGGGCGTGCAGCCATTCCGCCGAGAATCCTTCACGAACATACAGTGTCTCTTTTGTTAAATCAACCGGGGCAGCCAGTCCGACCGAACCCACGAAAAAAGAAAACAATCCGGTCAGCATCGTGAACATTGCAAACGATTTCATATCTATCTTCTGTCGAGTGATTGTTATATTTTTGAACGAAAGACACACATTATTTTTGAGAAGCTATATCAAATCGAATGCGAAAGTCAAATACAATTCATTCAAAGGAATCAAGGCCGTACCGGTAAACGATGTGAATTAAAAGGCCCGGTAAACTTACAGTTTGACCAGCTCGATATACAGCGAGCCGAGCTCGTTTTCGGTATCCAGATACGCCGTCCCTATCCCATCGGGATGAGCCGTTTTTTGCACGACTTTACCGCCCCTGTCGGTCCAATCCTTCACTTCCTTGTTGAGATCGTCGACATAGATGCCGAGGTGGTGTATGCCGGGGCCGTGCCTGTCGAGAAACTCCTTCACGATATGCTCGCCCTGCACTATCTGCATGAGTTCAAGATCGATATTGCCAACACGCGCCAGGCCGATTTTAGTGATAAAATTTACTTCTTTCCCGCGGAGGTGTGCCTTCGCCTCCGGCATCTGGAAAGTGATAAATTTGATCCCGAAACATTCTTCCATGAATTTGGCGGCCTTTTCAACATCATGAACGACCACCCCCACCTGATTTACCTGAGGAATATTGCACATAACACTTTCCGACATACCCGCCTCCTTCAGATGTTTGATTTATCAAAATGAAGAATCGTCGCATTACGACGATTTAAGCTATGATCACAGCTCCATAAGCTGACCGCCGCAGAGATTGACCGCCTGTCCGGTGATATAACGCGATTCGTCGGAGGCCAGAAACGCGACGAGTTTTGCAGCGTCTTCGATTTCGCCAATAAAACCGAGCGGAATCTCCCTCGCCATTTCCTCTTTGCGCTCCTCGAACGTATTGCCGTAAAACTGCGATTCAAGCTCGAGCTGCCATTTCAACAGATCCGTATAGACTTGCCCCGGACAAATGGCGTTTACGCGGATTCCAAGCCCGCCCATCTCTTTCGCCATCACTTTTGTGAACATTATCACCCCGGCCTTCGCGCAGGCATATGCGCCGTTGAAAAGGGGCGGGAATTTCCCTGCGCGTGAGGCGGTGTTTACGATGGCCCCTGGTCTTCCGGTCATCAGCGGCAGGACCGCTTTGGTGACCCTGTAAGTTCCGTTCAGGTTGACATCTATCGTTTTAAGCCACTGCGTTTCGTCGTAATTGTTAAGTGTATTGGGCACGCCGAATGCCGCACCGGCGTTGTTGCACAGTATATCGACGTGAGCGAACTCCTTTTTTATCGAGTCGATCATGGCGTTTACCGATTCGGTGCCGCAGACGTCGACGGGAACCGCAAGAGTTTTAACGGAGTATTCTTTTGTCAGCTCCTCGCATATGTCCTTCATTTCATCGGCGGGAGCGGTTTTAACGGCGCTGTCCTTATCCTGAGTGCCGAGATCGGCGATGATGATATGTGCGCCGCACGACGCCATCTTTCGGGCTATGGCATATCCCATACCGGTGCGCTTACCGGCACCGGTAATGAGGGCCGTCTTACCTTTCAGATCCTTATACATGGTGAATAATACCTCCATCCTGTTTTAAATGAGATGTTACCATGCCGTACAAACGCCTCAATTACCGGGTGCTTTCTCTATGCTTCAACTTCAAGAATGAATATGGTTCATATTATTAACCATGTTCATTGTCAATATCTATTTGTTGCTTCGATGTGATCATCAAATACAGGGAGACCATTAACTTGAAATAAGGATGGTATCGCGACTGGAATTACAGGAAGATTCGTGTTGTATTCGGGCAGGCTTTACATGCACACAACCCGGTTGCGACCCTCTTCCTTCGCACGGTACAATGCTGTATCGGCCTTTTTCTTAAGGGAATCGATATCGACCGCACTCTCGGGGAATGACGCCAGCCCCTGGCTGATGGTAACCCTTTTTATTGCTCCGTCAAATCTCGCGAGCGTATCGAGACGCTCGACATCGGTCCGTATCGCATCACACACCGCGAGAGCGCTCTCCTTTCCGGCGCCAGGCAGCAGGAACGTAAATTCATCACCCCCGTAGCGCGCGATTATGTTTTTATCGCGCAGGCGGCGCTTGAACACCTCGACCACATCGCGAATTACCCCGTCGCCCGTTTCGTGACCGTAAAGCTCATTGATCTGCCTGAAGTAATCGAGGTCGACCATCACCAGCACGAGCGGCTCGCCGTTTTTTCTGGATTCTTCAACGTATTGGTGCAGCGAATCGTCGAGAAACCGTCTGTTATAGACCCCCGTCATCTCATCCGTTATCGCCCTTTTACGGGCTTTGTCTCCCCACTGCACCATATCGAAAAGGAAATCACCGGTGTTTCTCAGCCTTTGGGTCGTTATGTTCAGCATCCGGTACATTATCTTCTGGGCCGTTTCCGGATGGTCTTCAATTATCTTGAATATGGAACGCTGATGGAGTCTGAAGAGAACGCTGTCCTCACGCGCGGTGCAGGTTGCCGAGCGTGGAGCCTCTTCGAAAATGCACATTTCCCCGAAAAAGTCCCCGCTTTTGAACACCGCGATTTCCCTGCTTTTGCCGTCGGGAAGAGAAATTGATGTCGCCACACTTCCATCCCTCACGATATACAGTTCTTTTCCCTCATCACCCTGCCGGAAAAGCACGCTCTCCCCCACGACTTTAACCTCCTCGAGATAATCATGGACTTCGCGTATCTCACCCTCTTTCAGCAGAGAGAATATTTCTATTGAATTTAAAAAACCATATATAGAACTCATTGTGCTTATATTCTCCAGTCAGTCCGCGGTTCAGGTCGTCCTTGTGGCGTTTCCGCCTGAATTTCGCGCCTCCAGCATTTTTTCGAACGCGGTACGCACTGAATCAGCGCACCCGCAATGATCGGGACACAGGGCGATTCCTACACTGGCGGTCATTCTGAAATCCGCATCGCCCGTTACGCCTGCCGCATCGACCGACCTGAAGGCTTCGTGCAGTCTCCCGGCCAATTCCACCGCAATCCCGGCATCCGGGAGAACGCAAAGAAACTCGTCGCCACGATATCGGATACCGATATTTTTAAAGCCGATGGCTCCGCTGAATGCCTGCGCAAGCATTTTCAATACCCTGTCGCCCGCCCCGTGTCCGTAGTTGTCGTTGATCTCCTTGAAATTGTCCGGCTTAATAACGATAACCGTAAACGCTCCTTCTCCACGATTCAACATGGGCATGACCTCTTCATCGAGGTATGACCTGTTGTAGAGTCCCGTAAGCTTGTCGTAATGTATCTGCTTCCTGAGATCCTCGACCCATCTTGTCTTCTCCGAGATGAGGCTGTTTGTGTAGCGTATCCTTCCCGCAACAGTGGCAAGGAACCGGTGCAGGATACGCGCGGCCATCTCGCCGTGACGTAAGAGCAACTCGCTGAACCTGGTTCCCGCCGATGGAAAACGCAGTATGACCGAGTCCTTCTCGGCAATCGCGGTTGCTGTCCTCTGACTATTCTCGAAAAGATCAAATTCGCCGAACGTTTCGCCCTCAATAAACGTGGCTATACATGTGGACTCGCCTTCGGCATCCCTGTTTATCGATATCTCACCCGATTGCACGACAAACAACGCATCCGCAGAGTCGGATTCCCGGAATACAACGCTGCCTGCCGCAAGGTTTGCGTATTCGCTGTATCGCGCGATGACGCCGAGTTCGCTCTCCTTTAATTTTGAAAAGAGGCTCACGTTCTTCAGCATTTCGAGCCGGTCATCCATGCTAACGCCACCCCCCCCAGTGTCAGTTTACCGGCGGAATTCGCCGTTCTCATAAATGCAAAGTGCTTTCCCGTTTTGAAGCGTGGCATTTATCCGTTTCTTTTCCGTATTCACCAGGTCCCAGTGGAGGGCCGATTGGTTGAACCCGAGGGACTTCCTGTTTGCCGCGGTCAGTTTCGAGGGGTTGCCGGCATACGCATTGGTGTATGAGCCACCCAGAGCAATGTGGCAATTGCCGTAACTCCCCCCGTAATTCTCGTCGAAAAGAGTATCGGCCATAAACCTGTCTATTTTAGAGAAGCGCTTGTCGGTAAGCGAAAATTCCCCTATCCTCGCAGCGCCGGGGTCCATCGCCAGTGTCTCTCTGAGGAACGCCTGCCCCCTTCCCGCCGTCGCTTTGACGACCCTGCCGTTTTCAAAAAGAAGGCGCACCCTTTCGACATAGTTGCCGTTTCGGAATGACGGCTGGTCCGCAAAATACTCTCCGCGCGCGCCACGCCAGTCGGGCGATGTAAAAATCTCAAATGAGGGAATGTTCCTTCCGCTGACTCCTATAAAAAGTCGCCGTTCTCCCATCCGAAGCGTCAGATCCATCGATTTGCTTTCTATCCGGATTTTTTCGATTTTCAATGAATTTAGCCATTTCTTCACTTCGCCGGCGGACCTGAAAACCTGCTCCCAGCGCGCTACCGGATTCCGTTCGTTCAGCATACATGCCTTGATAACCTGATCGGTATACTGTTTTATGCCAAGGCCGGCCTGTGAAGCGAGCGCTTCGGTCGGATACGTGCACAACGTCCAGCCGAACAAGCCTTTGTCTTCCCGCCTGTTCAATATCTCCCTCATGGTTTTTCGCGTTACGGCGGCTTCGTTCATCGCCTTGGGGTCGATCCCCTGCAGATGGGTGAGCGACGAGGGGGCGTGGAGGTAAATACTGCCGGAAAGACTGCCATACAGCTCCCTTTCACCGGATGGTATGTACTTTCTCTGTTTGCGGTCGGAATACCTGAAAAAGTTCCGCTCCACAAGTGGAGACGGCATTGCTCGCAGCACCACGTTTATGTGTCGCTCTATAAGTGATCGATGCAGAACCTGGGCAAGTGGTAGCGATTCAAGGTCGAAGTTTACAAGTACTTCTTCATAGTGTCCGAGCGGTTTACGGCGCCCGATTGAAAGACCCCACAGCAGAACTTCGGCGTATCTCTCGAGCTGAGCACCTGATAACGTCATTGTTTTCCGCCCTTTATATGACTATGAAAATAACTTCGCATGTAAACTATTTGAATACCATTTTAAAATCAATCAAAATAACGGATCCGTCTTTCTTTGAAACCTGAAACCGCGTAAGAAGCGCAACAACATAAAACAGTACACTCAATGATGCCTTGCTGATGCTGAAAAATAATCGTTGCTTTTCGCGGCTCTTTCTACGATACAACTCGGTATTAAGATTCAAATTGGTGTCGGCAATATGATCGGATATAAATCATCCTCTCTTAGTCGCCATTCCGTGGGAATCTCCTTCACTTTTCTCTATGTCCTTGCGCTTGTATTCGGCGGATTACATCACCACCACAACGTGAGTCACTACGACGATTGCCCGGTCTGCCATTTCACCACCGAAAGCAAGAGCATACTCGATTTACCGCCCGAACAACGATCCTGGATTCTCATTCTTTATAAATATATTCCGCCGGTGACCCATCCGGCGATCTCCCTGTTCGAACTCCGCGGTTACTGCTTCCCCAACGCCCCTCCGCACCGCTTTTCCTGATACGCGTTATTACATCGCGACATGCACCGAAATTCACGGCCATGTGTCTTGAAACGAAACCGGACTTGTTTCATAACTTGGGAAGTGCGCTGTTTCCCCCCGCCTGCGGCGGTGAGAATGCGATCTTCCCCGAGTTTTGCAACAACTCTGCCGTATCCAGGAGGAGTCTATGAAAAATATTTATTTCGCCATAACGATCATCTGCGCGTACGGCCTCGCCCACGCGCAGGAGCCGGCTTACAAATCCGCGACCGAACGTCGTAGAAATACCTACAATGAACCGATAAGCGCCCCGTTCGCGCAGGGCAAATTCGTTCCCGACATCTCGCTCATCGCGGACTTTTCTGTTGCGGGGCGTGATATCGGCGATGAACGCTACGCGTCGGTTGAAGTTCCCGGCCTGATCCACACTCACGGGCATGATGAACACGGCCATGAATATGCGGCCTTGAACGCCAAAAACGGTTTCAATTTCAATTATGCCGAACTCTCGCTGTATTCCGTGGTCGACCCATACTTCGACCTCTTCGCCACTTTCCATATCGGCGAGGACTCCTTCGAGGTGGAGGAAGCCTTTTTCACCACACGCTCGCTTCCCCTGGGCCTTCAGTTGAAGGCGGGCAAATTCCTGAGCTCGTTCGGTCGAATTAACGAGCAGCATTCACATTACTGGGATTTCGCGAACCAGCCTCTGGTCTACAAGGCATTCCTCGGCGATCACGGCCTGCTTGAAAAGGGAATACGCGCCACATTTCTCGCTCCGATCCCGTTCTATCTCCTTATTGGTGGAGAGGTCCTTTCCGGTGAAAACGAGGCGAGTTTCGGTACCGAAGGATTCGAAGATGTGACAAAAACCAATGCGGTCGAGGACGCGATCGGGCCCGAACTCTATACGGGCTACATCAAAACGTCTTTTGACCTGGGAAATTTTGTCGTATTGATGGGCGGCTCCGTCGCGTGTGGAACGACGAGGATCAACCACGGTGTTGATGAGGTCACTAACGGGGGCCACGCCATAAACGGGAATACTTCCATAATTGGCGGTGATCTAACGCTCAAGTACCTTATCGATTCGTATCGATATATATCTCTCCAGAGCGAATACCTGTATCGCGTTTTCGACGGAGACGAATACGATAACCAGGGGGCGAAGGCGGAACTCGAAAAGAAACAATCCGGTCTCTATACCCAGCTCATCCTGCGTTTCGGGCAACGCTGGCGCGCAGGTTTCCGGTACGATCTCATTAATAAGAATGAGATTAAAGTCGGGGGCGCCGACACCGATCTCCCCGAGAACCTTGTGCGCTATACGAGCATGCTCGAGTTCGACCCTTCCGAGTTCGCGCGCATCCGCCTCCAGTACGGTCATGACCGCTCATCGTATCTTTACGAAGGCGAAAAGAAAAAAGTCAACAACGAGCTTCTCCTACAGGTCAACATGGCGATCGGCGCGCATGGCGCACACAGCTTTTAGGAAAACGGAGGCACTGCTATGAGAAAAGTTGCGACGATTCTAATTATGCTCATGGCCCTTTTCGCTTCAAGGGCCGAAGCGCGGCTCAACGTGGTCTGCTCCTATCCATGGATCACCGATCTGACGGCGAAAGTCGGCGGGGAACGGGTAAAAGCTTTGTCACTTTCCCAGGGCAACTGGAACCCGCACTTGGTAGTGCCGAGGCCTTCACTTATCGGCAAGGCACGCGACGCCGACCTGCTCATTATGAACGGCGCGCAGCTTGAGATAGGCTGGCTGCCGCCGATCGTGAGGGAATCGAGAAATCCCCGGATACAACAGGGACTGAATGGCCTCCTCGACATTTCATCGTCGGTGACGCTTATCGAGGTCCCCATCGCCGTTTCCCGCGCCGGCGGAGACGTGCACCCAGACGGCAATCCACACTACGCCCTGGACCCGCACAACATCGCGCCGATCGCCGCGGCCATTGCGTCGAGACTGGCTCTTCTCGATCCCGAAGGGGCGGCGGTGTACGAGGCCAAGCTGCTCGCGTTTCGGACCGACTGGAACAAACGGCTTGCCGGATTGGATACGCGTTTCGCAGCGCTCCGGGGCGTGAAGGTGGTGTCGTATCACACCCTGTTCAATTATCTTGCGCGACGATACGGGATGATACTTGTCGGAACCATCGAACCCTTCCCCGGCATACCTCCCACATCGCGTCACATTGAATCGCTCATCGGGCGTTCGCGTGCGGAGGGGCTCGAACTGGTCCTCCAGGATGTCTATAATCCTTCAAAACCAGCTCGTATGCTCGCCGAAAAGACCGGAGCGCGCCTGGTCGTACTTCCTCACGACATCGGGGCCGTTCCCGAAGCGAAGGACCTCTATGCGCTCTTCGAAACCATCGCGGGGAGGCTGGGCAGATGAGCACGATTCTTCTTCCGGCGCTTCTGGTTTCAATCGTATTGCTCGGTATCCATTCCTATTTCGGGATACGGATCATCCGGCGCGGCATCATCTTCACCGATCTCGCCATCGGCCAGATGGCCGCCCTCGGGGCGGCCGTCTCGCTCTTCTTTTTCCACGGGGAGTTCCTGTATCCGTTGTCGCTCGGCTGGGCCCTTTTCGGGGCTCTTCTGGTCTGGACAGCTTCCAGACGCGCGGCGCATCTCGAAGCGGTCATCGGGCTTATCTACGCGCTCGGAATCGCCGGGGTATTCATGCTCCTTTCCAAATCACCGCACGGTATGGAGGAGTTTCAAAACCTTATGGCCTACGATATCCTCTTTACCGGAATGGATGAGGTGCCGGCAACTGCCGTTCTGTACGCCATCCTCGGAATCGTAATTTATGTGAGCGAAAAAAAGGCGCCCGAACGGGTCAAGGATGTTTTGTTTTTCATCACCTTCGCCGTAACAGTGACAAGTTCGGTGCGGCTTGCCGGTGTGCTGATCGTTTTCGCGATTCTGCTCTCGCCCGCCTATATCGCGCTGGTGCTTGGTGAATCACCGCTATCCGTGGCCTTTTTCAACGCCCATCCCCTTATCGCGGCATGGGGAATCGGCATAGCGATCAACCTGGGATCGATTGCAATTTCTTACCGGATGGACCTTCCAACGGGTTACACGCTGGTGTTTTTCCACGCACTGGCAGCCATCATTATGGCGTTTGTCCCATTGAGGAAAGTAACAAGATGACTATTCGAAATCCATGATCGGCCAACCCCGCTCGAGCGCGATTCGGCGCAGGGTTTCCCGAGGATTGACCACAACGGGATTGCCGACAGCTTCGAGTACGGGAAGGTCGGCGATGCTGTCGCCGTAGTAATACGACTCATTGAGGCCTGATCCCCTGTCGGCACAGAATTCGCGCATAAAGGGTATCTTTCCCGCACCGACGCAGTATTCACCCGATATTTTTCCGGTATACCTGCCATCGGAGATCTCGAGCATGGTCGCGATGATGTAATCGAATCCAAGATAAACGGCCACATGCGACGCTATAACGGCGTTGGTGGCGGTGATCATGCAGGCGATGTCCCCTGCTTCGCGCTGTTCTTTTATCATCTTCAGGGCGTCCCCGTACAGCTTGTCGCGGACAACTTTCTCAAAATGCTCCGCGGAAAGCGCATCGAGCTCGCCGGCCGTTCTCCCCGCGAATTCGCGAAGTTGAAATTCATTGAACGAGACGGGATCGAGCCTTCCCATCTCGTACTGCTCCCAGAAATGGACGATCCGATCGAGGTCACCCCGCGGGGCGATGCCCTTTTCGATAAGAAACAGCTTCCACGACACGTCGCAGTCATTGTCGAGAATGGTATGATCCATGTCCCAGAAACGTACGATCACGAGGCGCCGCCGATCTTCGATTCACGAAGCTTCAGACACAGCAGCGCGTTCCCGACCACGAGCACCATAAAGAGAACGAGAAACGGAGTCATGGAGCCCGTTTCATCGGAGCGGAAGACATCCATGCCGAAGATGAAAATGACACCGGATATCTGGCCGGCGAGCAGCAAAACGCCCTGGGAGATCGACTCCGGGGCGGGATGGCTTACCTCCGCGCTGTACTGAAAGCCGATGGGGCCCGCGCTCATGATGAAAAATCCCAGAACGAACGAAGATGCCAGTATGAGCCAGAACTGCGCGGCGAATGCCAGGCCGAACAGCCCCGGCACCATAGCGATCATCGCCCCGACGAGATACGGTCGGCGCTTTCGCGTTTTGTCCGAAAGGACGGGCAGGATCGACGCGCCGAGTATCCCGCCGATCATCATGATCGCGCCGATGATACCCGCCTGTTCGGGGGTAATCCCGCGCGGCGCGAGGATCTGTTCTATCCAGGTGGTCACCGCGTTAAAGATGCCGAGACCTATGAAAAAGAGCACCAGCAAGAGGCGCATGTCCCTGAGTCCCATTATATGGCGCAGTCCGGTGAAGAACGAATATCGCTCCATGCTCTCGTCAGCTCCGGGAGGCGTCGGCGGGCGTTCCCGAATAATGAAGAGGAATATCGCCGAACCGGCAAGCGTGATGATCCCGTAAATCATCAGCATTCCCTCCATTCCCTTCGCGGCAAAAAGGAACGGGCTTACCCCAAGCGCCACAATGATTCCCAGGTATTGTGCGAGCGAAGCGAGCCCGGATACCGTCGCCCTTTCATCCACCGGAAACCACTGCGCGGCGAGCTTGGTGTACGCATTGAGGATGAACGGCTGCGCTACCGCCAGCCCGAACTGGCAGACCGTCACCATGGTGTAATCGGCGGCGTACATGCCTTTAATGAAGCCGAAAACACCGGCAAGAAGCGCCCCGATTCCTATACCGACGCGCAACCCATAGGTGTCGATAATATATGAGGCCGGGATGCACATCACGATATACACCAGCATATAAATCATGGAAAGAAAGCCGATGGAAAGAGGCGACACCGAGTAGAACGTGGCCGCCTCACCCGTTATGGCGGCGAGGGCCACCCAGTGGATCTGAATTATCACGTTGAGGATCATGAACGCGGCCATGATGATCCATCTATAGCCGTAGACCTTTACCGCCTGTTTATCCATGAGTCGACCTCCCCATCCCCGTTGCTAAGGGGCCTGCTTTATTTTTTGTCTCCCGATTTGCGCGCGATCTCGGCGTCCTGCCCCATCTTTAAAAGCTGGAAGAACGGCGCCACCACCGATTCGGGGAGCGTACTGATGGCCCTTCCCGTGCAGAGCGCGTGATAATACACGGTTGCGGCCTTTTCGAAAAGCTCCATATTGGTAAAGGCCCTCTCGATGCTCGACCCCAGGCTGAGCGCGCCGTGGTTCTGTAAAATATAACAGTTACAACGGTTTTCGAGCTTTGCGGCGACGTTTTCGATGAGCTCCTGACTTCCTGAAAGCGCGTAGGGAATGAGGTCGATGACCGGCCCAAGGTTGAAGAGCACCTCGTCAAAGAGCGGCGGTATCGGTTCATTGATGAGGGCGAACACGCTCGCGAATGTCTGGTGAGCGTGAATGATGGCGCTTGCGTCAGCCCGGTTTTTATAGATCGCGGCATGCATCCCCGTCTCGATAGAGGGACGGGTCGGTGTCTCGATCGGAGCGAGATCGAGACCGACTATGCAGATGTCCGCCGGTGAAAACCGCGCGTAGTCCTTCCCCGACGGCGTCACTGCAAGGGCGTCTTCACCCTCTATAAGCATCGAGACATTTCCCCCCGAGCCGGCGGTATATCCCTTCGAGAAAACCATCCTGCTGTAATCGACGACTTTCTCTTTGTATTCGTCATATTTTCCCATGGATTTCTCCTTAAAATTTTTCGAAAATTAACGGTATATCGGGTTTCCCTGTTATGCAACAAACCTATTAAATTTCGACGCACTCGAGCACCCGGTCGAAACGCTCGAGTGCGTCGTCGATCACGTCGTCCGTATCCGCCATCGAAGTGTAAAGACGCGAGCCGGCAAGAGATATTATTCCCTCGGCCGTAAAAGCGGCTCCAATCTCCTCCATGAGGTGCTTGCGTTCCGTAACCTCGGTGAAGAACTTCGGATTGTTGATGTCCATGAGCATGGCCGCCGATGTTTCGAGGTGACAGATCGAACCGTGATTGAACGCGATAAACGGCAGCCCGCGTCTGTCAATGATCTCCTGCAGGCCTCTGGTAAGACGATCGCCCGCCCTGCCGGCCAGAACCGGTGCGCTGGTCTCCTCCATCGCCTTGATTGCGAAATAACCCGCTGCACAGGAAAGCGGATTCGCCGAAAGGGTGCCGCCAACCATGGCGCGTTTCTTCATGCCCTGGATTCCGGCCGCAAAGCATTCCATTACGTCCCGCCTTCCGCCGACGCCTCCCGCCGCGGGATATCCACCGGCCACGCATTTCCCGAACACCGTGAGGTCCGGCTTCACGCCGAAAAATCCCTGCGCTCCATGGATCCCCACCCGGAATGCGGTCACAACCTCGTCGAAGATGAGGAGCGCGCCGAAGCGGTCGCATATCTCCCGGACGCGACGGTTATAGTCGTATACCACGGGCCGTGTGCCGCTTTCCGGGCCCAACGGCTCCAGTATTACGGCAGCGGTGCCGCCGTCTTTTTCATTTCGACCGAGCATCGCAAGAAGCCCGTTCGGTCCGTCGATATCGTTCGGGAAGACCTCCTGGGTGTCGGCGTAACATCCTGCCGGAATTCCGTGCGCCTCGAGCGGTCCAATGCCGGGAATGCGCATGCCGAACACCATCTGGTCGCTCCAGCCGTGGTACGCGCCGCCGGCCTTTATGACCTTCTTCTTCCCGGTGAAAGTCCGCGCCGCTCTGATTGCGGCCATCACGCTCTCCGTTCCGCTTGCGAGCATTCTGAACATCTCGACGGAAGGAATCAGCCTGCAGATGAGCTCGGCAAGCTTGAGCTCATACTCGTGGAACAGGCCCGTTACCGGACCGCTTTCCCGGATAAGCTCGATGATTTTTTCCTGCACGGGCTTGTAATTGCTGCCCAGCACCGTCGGACCGCCCGCCTGCAAAAAGTCGATGTAACGATTGCCGTCGACGTCCCATAAATAAGCGCCCTCGGCACGCGTGATCGCGAGCGGGAAGGGATAGTTGAACGCGAGATTGTGCTGGACACCACCGGGTATGTACACCTTCGCCTCGGCCGTCATTTTTTTGGATCCAGCGCATTTCGTTTCAAAATATCGAAGAAAGCCCTCCATACTGTCCCTTTTGAGGGGATACATGGGTTGATTATTCGCAAGGTCGTGCAGCTTCGCAAGCAGGCTCTCGGTATCCGGCCAGTACGAAATGGCATATCCTTTCGGCATGGGATTTTTTATTTTGTCGCTCATTTTCATCCTCCGTTGCGCATATACGTTGATTTCACTGCAGTGCGCCGGACCGCTGGCCGTGCGCGGCTTTTCCGCAGGGACCATCCTTCCATCGGTTATCCGGGTTGTCGTGCTCAGCGGTCCCGGTCGTTAAGCAGTTTGAATAGTTTTTTATTCCTCCGGTACAGCTCCTTGAATACATGGAAGTTCCGGTCATACATCTTACGATATTCTTCTCGAGGGCTGAAAACCCCTTTAACCGGAATCAGGGCTTTCGCCTCGGCGAACGATCCGATGGATCCAAGCCCCACGGCGCACACCACCGCGGCGCCGATGGTGCCGGCGTTCTGGGTGTTCTCGATGGTCTCGATCTTCCGCCCCGTAACGTCCGCCATTATCTGGCACCATTCATCGGACTTGGCTCCTCCGCCTACAAAGCGAAGCGTGTACTGTCGGGGCACCCTGCGCTCCACCGCCTCGAGCATCCAGCGCGCATGAAAGGCGCCGCCCTCAAGCACCGAGCGCACCATCTGCCGTTTCCCGGTCGACAGGCTGAGATTGAAGAACATCCCCCGCGCGTACGCATCCTCACGGGGCGACCGGTTTCCGTGGAGCCACGGAGTGAAAATGACATTGCCCGCTCCCGGCCCGGTCTGCGCAACCACGTCGTTCAGAAACTGATAAAGGCTTTCGTAGACGCTTCCCGGATCGCAGCATATGTGCCGCGCATTAAGGTATACGCCTATCTCGTCGAGCGCGAGATGGTCCCTAAACCATTGCAGGCAGAGGCCCGACGTCTCCTGTTCGGCGACATACAGGTAGCTTTTCGGAATCGCGCTGAGGATCGAGGCGATGAAATTTCCAACATCGACCATGCGGCGGTCGACATTTGAAGCCACCCACCCCGAGGTCCCGATGTAAACATGCGTATCGTAGAGGTCGAGACAGCCCGAGCCTATCGATATCAGCGAGGTGTCGCCGCCTCCGCCGAATATGGGAACCCCGGGCTCAAGCCCCATTTCTGATGCGGCGCGGGCGGAGAGCTTTCCCGCGACATCGGTCGACTTTATCACAGGCGGCAGGTGTCGCATGTCCACATCGAACATCGAGCACATGGAGCGCGACCATTCAAGCTTTCCAGGCCGGGTATCGAAGACCCAGGTGAGATGCGCCGAATCGTAGGTCATGGCGAAATTGCCGGTGGCACGGTGCACAAGGTAGTCCTTTACGTCGATCCAACGGTGCACGCGGCGGAAGATCTCGGGTTCGTTCTCGCGCACCCAGTGATATTTCCAGAGCGGGTCTTTTGCCGTACCCGCCAGTCCCCCGGTCACCATCAGCGAACGGAGAGTCTTGTATGCGTTCCATTTGTCGATTTTCAAGATGCCGTTATAGAGGTACCGCTCCATCTGTGCGGTCGCGCGCCCGTCGAGATAAACCATCGGGTTTCGCAGCGCCGTGCCGTTATCATCGACCATCACCGACCCCTGGAGCTGGCAGCAGAACGCCATTCCCTTTATCTGCGCCGGCCGGATACCGGAACGTTCCATGATTGTACGGGTGGCAAGACACACGGCATTCCACCAGTCATCGGCCCGTTCCTCGGCGCCGCCGTCAGGGGTGGTTATCAGGGGGTATTCGACGAGGCTTGAATCCACGAGTTCGATGGCGTCGCCGAGCCGGTATATACAGGATTTATTACCGGTAGTGCCAAGGTCGTGCGCCAGGATATACAGGCTGCTCTCTTTCACCATACCGTCCCGGAGCGGCCGTAGTGGTTCCCGGCGGCCCCTGTTATTCAGCGTGCGCCAGGGCGGGACACACCGTGTACCGGCCCTCCGTTTATCCGCGGTTGATGGTTGATGTATACCGGAGAATCCGCCCCCTGTCTCGTCAATTTCAGAGCAATCAGAAATTGAAAAGACGGTATGCCTGCATCTAAGTGGAATGCCTGTCCCGATATTCCTTCGGAGTCAGTTTCATCACCTTGAGGAACGCCCGGTTGAAGGTAGCGATGCTCTCGAAACCGGCCGAAAAGGCGATCTGCACTATGCTGCTATCGGTGTTTTTTAAATCGTAAACGACTTTTCCGATCCTGAGTTCGTTGATGTATTCGCTGATCTTTTTACCCGTATACATCCTGAAAAACCTGCCCAGGCTGTCGGGGTGCATGCTGAGCGAAGCGGCAAGCCCTTCGCGGGAGATATCCGACGTAAAGTTTTCACCGATATACACCAGAGATCTTTTTATCTTCTCTTCAGTAACCGGGGTGATGGTCGTCTTCCGCACCGGGCGGATGGTTTCCCGTACCCTCTTGTAAAGGAGAGCGTTTTCAATGGCGTTCGAGGTCGCTTCGAGAAACGCCCTGAGCAACGAAACATCGTCATCAACGAAACCGCCACCGTCCCTGTCCCGACGGAGATATATGACCCCGATGCATACTCCCCGGCCGCGGACTGGAAGATAGAGCTCGTTTCCGTGCGTTGCAGAGATCATCTCCACTTTCTTCGCTTCAATCATTTCGTTTTTCGCCGCTTCGCGCACCATCCTTTCAGAAACCCTGAGCGATTCACCGGGAAGCCGAAACTCGGAAATGATTGCCGGCACGCCCCTGTCACCGATGATATAGAACCGACCTGCGACGGAACCGGACGTCTCCGCGGCCTTCTCCACTATGCGCCGCAACAGCTCATCCGGATTTGAGAGGACGGCGATATCCCTGCTCATGGCCGCGATTCCCCGAATGCCGCCTCCGGCCAGCCGTTCCATTACCCCGGCTCCGCGCCCCGTTGCGCCTGAAGGCGAAAGGTCGGAAAGCGTCTGGGCGCACAGGTTCATTCCCACCTCTCTGAAAAAGACCTCGATGGTTTTTTCATCGACCTTTTTTTCAAGTGTCGCGTTGAGTTCGGCCACCTCATTGTGAAGATCGACGAAGGTATTCAGCAGGCCGTAACTCATCGAAAGAATTATGAGCATGTAGGCGTATTCAAGTACGTAAACACCGGGGTATACAGCGGCACCCACAAGCGCGTCGTTGAGCGCCGCACAGAAAAATATCAGGAACGAGAGGAGTATCGGACGAAGGTGGCGGCTTCCAGTTCCGGCGAAGTGGCGAACGAGGATAACCATCAGGAAGACCGAAAGAGCTATCATCGAGGCGTACTGGACCGAATACAGCGGACCAGGGCTCGCTTCGAAATAGCTTACGCGCGCTATGTCCGCGAACGAAACATGCTTTATCGACGGCCCCTCCGGTGATAGCGTCAGCGGTCCCCGGATCGCCATGCCGGCGATAGAGAGAAGGAAAAACCATGCGGTTGATACGATAAACGGACGCCGCGAATGATACCGTGTAAAGTAAAAGATGAACCAGGCGATTGAAACGGAAAACAGGCAGAGGCTCGCAAACTGCAGGCGCTGCCAGGTCATGCCGTCTTCTACGGACCGGGCCCCGTAGAGTCCCGCGCAGAACACATCGTACAACCCGATGCTCAGACAGGTGAGAGAGAAGAACAGGTTTTCTTTCTGATCCTTCAGCCGTACAAACACGACCAGATAATAAAGCCCGACGTAGAAACATACCGTCGCCATCAGTAAAACGGGAAAAGACGCTGCATTCATATAGTATCCGCGCCCTTTAGGCCTTCTGCGAGCGGGTTACATTTAATATATCACGCGGTTGTCCATCTCGTTTGTATCGTCGGACTTGCGTGGGAAATGACGGGCAAGTTCGGCCCCGCATTTCTCGATCACCGAAGTAACGGCACCGCCGGTACGCCCCTCGCGGATTCCCGTCGCGAGTTCGGCGGAAAGTTCCTCCCAGAAATGGGCTGGAATTTTATCATTGATTCCGCGGTCACCAAGGATCCAGACCCTGTGTTCGCGCAATGAGATATAAATCAGAATTCCCGTTTCATCCCTCGTCCGATACAGCCCTTTTTCGTAAAAAGCCCGAACCGCCCCCTCGCGCACGGCCTCCCCGAGCCTGGCTTTCGAAACAAAAAGAAGCTTTAGCCCCGGAAGCTTCAGTAACAGATACTTCCAGACATAATAAAACAGGGAAAGAAGGGGTATGAATGTCCAGACCGAAACCTGGGTCGCGCTTGCCGTCAGCAACTGAGGCATGAATCCCGACGCACCGTCCGCCCAGAAAGTTCCATGAAGCATAAGCGCTCGTACGAGCATTTCGGCAGTCAGCGCACTGAGGACGCCAAATACCACCGCCCCGAGCATTGCTGCCTCGCGATACAGCGCACTCTCATCGGTGATCATCAGGACGACCTCTCCTGAGGTTTTCGACTCCGCGGCGTATATGGTCTCTTCGATCGCCTTGCTCTCGGATTTACTGAAGAAGTCTTTTGCATTCCTGTTCATTGCCTTACCCCCTCACCAGCTGCCCGAAGCGCCGCCGCCGCCGAAACCGCCACCGCCGCCGGAGAATCCACCGCCGCCGAAACTGCCCGAGCCCCCTCCGAAACCGCCGAATCCACCACTCGAAAAACCGCCTCTTCCGGATCCCCTGGGCATTGAGCTCATCATAAGACCGAAAAGGAACCCCACAACGGCGAGGATTGCACCGGGAATAATTGAAATCCCTCCAACCAGTAAAAGCGCCCCCAGAGGCAGACCGACCGCTCCGGACACTCCCCCAAGTATCTTCGAGATACCCCCAAGCACCGAGGTGATTACAAAAAACGCCACCAGGAGCATAAACGCCGGCGAACCGCCCTTGCTCCTGCGTTCTGTGGACTTCGGCTCAGGGGCGACGTACTCGCCCTTTACCGTCCCGACAATGGCGTTGACACCCGCCAGGATACCACCGTCGAAATCGCCCTTTTTGAGCAGCGGAACGATCTCGTGGCGAATAATACGTCCCGACATGAGGTCGGTGAGTTTTCCCTCAAGCCCTCTCCCGACCTCTATCCGCACCGTGCGTTCCTCGAGCGCAACAATTAGGATCGCTCCGTTGTCGAGCCCCTTCAGCCCTATCTTCCACTGTTCCGCGACCTTGATTCCGAATTCCTCGATGGGCGCCCCATCTATGGATTTCATCGTAAGCACCACCACCTGGGTGGAGTCGGACAGTTCGAGCCCGGCCAGCGACGATTCGATTATCGATTCGGTTTCGGGCGAAATGATCCCGGCGTAGTCGTTGACCCTGCCGGCGAGGCGGGGGACTTCCAGCGCCGACAACGCCGCAGCATAGACGAGCAGCAGGACCGCCGCGCTCAGCGCATGTACTCGGATTCGGAGGCGCATGACGGCCTACTCGAACTGTACCTTGGGCGCGGTCTTCGCTCCCTCTTCCGCCTTGAACGGTTCCTTGCGCTCGAGGCGCAGTAACAGTTTGTTGGTAAGCGAGTTGGGAAATACGCGGATACTCGTATTGAAATCCTGGACCGACTGGTTGTAGCGCACCCTTGCGACATTAATCCTGTTTTCCGTGCCTTCGAGCTGATTTTGCAGATCAAGGAAGTTCTGATTGGCCTTGAGGTCCGGGTAGCGCTCCATTACCACCATGAGCCGGGAAAGGGCGCTCGAGAGCGCGCCCTGGGCCTGCTGGAATTGCGTAAAAATCTGGGGATTATTAAGCAAATCTTTAGACATCTGAATGGTGCCCACTTTGGCCCTGGCCTCGGTTACCGCAATCAGTGTTTCTTTTTCATGCTTTGCATACGCCTTTACGGTTTGCACCAGGTTGGGGACGAGGTCCATTCTGCGCTGATATGCCGCTTCCACGTCTCCCCATGCGGCGAAAACCGCCTCTTCCTGCGCCTGCATGGTATTGTAACCGCAGCCGGCCGCCGACCCCGCTACCAACCCTATCAGTACATATGAAAGAAATCGCTTCATAGTGCCTCCGTAAATCGTAGAATAATTATCGGGCAGTCGCGTAACCGGCAAATCGCCCACTGTATTTTAACTCGACAGGACCGTGGAATACGATTTTCAGACGCACAACATGCCTGTACTATTAGTGTCTGTTCTTGAAACTGGTTACATACGGGGGATGATAACGGCGGTGAATACAAGGGCAAGCATAAATTAATTTATATTTTATACCTTCGGCCAGGTTCTGTCGTTGTTCTGCAGTGTTTCCTTGATTACCAAATGAAGCACCGTACTGAGGTCCTCCACCCGGTATGGTTTTACCACAACGCCTCTGAAACCGTATTCCCGGTAGTTCGCCATAATCGGATCATTCGAGTACCCGCTCGATACGATCGCCCTGACATCGGGATCGATTTCCAATAAATGTTTGATGCTCACTTTCCCGCCGGCGCCCCCCTGGACCGTCAGATCCATTATTACCGCATCGAACCGATTCCCGGATTCCAACGCACGACGGTACATTTCCACAGCTACGTCCCCATTTATCGCAAAATCAGCATCATATCCGAGCGCGTCGAGCAGCCTTCCCGCGATATCGAGAATATGCTCCTCATCATCCATTATCAGCACTCTGCCCTTTCCCCGTATAATGCCCTTCGCGCCCTGATCTTTCGGCACCTCGCGGCCGACCACAGTCGGGAGATAAAACACGATTTCGGCGCCTCCCTCCCGGTGGGACCCCGCCGAAATAAAACCTCCGTGTTTTCGAATTATATTGAAGCTGCTCGCCAGCCCGAGACCGGTGCCGTTTGCTTTGGTAGTAAAATACGGGTCGAACACCTTTTTCATGTGGTCGGGTGGTATGCCGCCACCCTCGTCCGCAATCGAAACCATCACGTAGAAGCCGGGCTCAAGCGGTATGGCCTCTCCCGCAATTATTTCGCGATTCCGGGCCTCCACCCAAATCGTGCCTCCATCCGGCATGGCCTGAATCGCATTAATCGAGATATTGTTAATCACCTGGCCGAGCTGTCCCTCGTCAACCTCCACCATGGAGAGATCATTCTGAATTGAAAACTCCCCGCGCACCTGCGAACCGGTGAGTACTAAGTTGACGGTTTCAATCAGGAGCTTCCCGATATCAACAATGGATCGTACCGGCTCCCCTCCGCGGGCGAACGTAAGTAGCTGCTGCGTGAGGTTGCGCGCTCTATAAGAAGCCGCCTCGGCCTCGGAGAGGATTCTGTATATCCTCTCGCTTTCCGGCGTTATCATCTTGGCCAGGGTGATATTGCCAAGTATCACCGTCAACACGTTGTTGAAATCGTGCGCAATACCGCCGGCGAGCACTCCGAGCGACTCGATCCTGCTCGATTTAATGATCTCCTCTCCGAGCATCTGGCGCTCGGTAATATCCCGAAACGCCACAACCATTCCCATAACCCTGCTCGCTTTATCCGCGACCGGAGAGATGTCGTATTCGATGACGCGTTCAATACCGTCTGAAACGGGTATGTTCCCTTTGCCGGAGGATTCGTATCCATTGCCCCCCCGTGCAATAACCGGGGCAAGCAGATCGAGCGCAGAATGGTCCGGACCGGCGAATCGCAATACCGATCCCACTTTAAGGCCCAATGCTTCCGACAGGGGCATTGCCGTAATTTTCTCCGCGGCCCTGTTCATCAATACCACCCTGCCTTCAAGGTCGGTGGTGATGACGCCTTCCCCGATCGAACGAAGCGTTACCGAAAGACGCTCGCGCTCTTCATCGAGACGCCTGTTAAGATATAAAAGGTTATCCTGGCTGTGCATGAGTTCGTTCTTGATCGCATTTATGCTGTCGGCCAGACCAAGTGAAACAAGGATTACCAGCATCGCGGTGGAAAAGTGAACGCCCCATATGGTGATTATATTATCGCTGATGAGACCGAATCCCCGCATATTCGTAACTACGGCGACCGCAAGCAGCATGCCCGCTCCGATCAGAAAAAACCGCGCAGGTCTGAAACCACGCATGGCTGTCAGCAGGCCGCTGTAAATGAGCAACAGGAGGACTATGGTATTGATCGCGATGAACCAGATGTCGCCCGGCAGCGGCAGGTGCGCCATCTTGAAAACAATCCTGACGATGTAAAGAACGGCGATGGATAGCAGGACCCTGCCTATTTTCGGGAGGAAATCGCGAAGACGCAGATAGTAATTGAAAAGCAATATCCCCGTTAGATAGGACAGCGAAGAAAGCACCTGTAGCGAAATTGACTTCCACCACGTACTCTCCGGCCACAGGTACTGTAAGGCAAGACCGTCGAAATCGAGCCTGTAGAGGGCGATCGCTCCGATAAATGCCCCGTTGAGAAGATAGGTATAATCCTTTATTGAAATCCACAGCAGCAGACTGTAAAGGACCATGGCGGCGAGCAAACCGGTAAAAATCCAATATATCGGCAGTTCCCGTAAGACGTGCCGTTCAAATGATTGCGGATCCCACGCATACAGGTTAAGGCTCAGCGTATTTATACCGGGATCGACGCGCAGATGATAGCGGACCGTGCCGGGGGGCTGAACCATGGGGAGCAAAAACTCCCTGAAGTTAATTGGCCGTTTTGCGAACGAAAATTCGTGACCGGTTGTCAGTATCCGATAACCGTTTTTGCCGGGGATGTAAAGATCCAAACGTTTCGTCCAGGTCTGTGCGAGATGTAACCGCCATTCGATCTCCGCGCGGGAGTCATTGCGAATGCAGAAGCGCACCCAGAAAACCGATCCGGTGTAACCGATGTTGGGCGGGTCGCCGCGCAGTCGGAAAAAACGCCCGGAAACAGCCGGTGACGTGACATCGCTGATCGTAAGCGAGCCGTCAGGATCCTCATATACTTCCATCCCCGGATAAATTGCCTTTTTATCAAAGCGCTCGCCGATCGAGATCGTTCCATCACCACAATCAAGAGAGTAAACAGCGTCTGTAGATAATAGCAGCAGGGCTAAAACGGCAAGAGTACAAACCACCAGCCTCGCCGCAAGGGCCGTCATTGAACGTTGCGTGGATATAAGGTCAGGCAGCATAGCACCCGTATGCTATCCGAATTTTACGCGAATGTCAAGGTGATTTAACGCGGGAGAAACTGTCTGTTTTAATCCTTCGTCCCGCCGCGGGACCACAACCAGAAACCTATCATCACGAACAACGCCACTCCGGGCCAGGCCCCTATTGGTTCCCGGATCAGGTGGAGGACGTTCGATTTACCCGAAAGCGCCACCGGTATTGCGAGGACGATTCCCATGACCGCCTCACCGGTTATGAATCCCGAAGCCGCCAGGATACCCGATTTGCCACCCGCCGTATCGCGGTTTTTCATTCTCTGTGCCAGCAGCGCGACAAGCCCGCCGAGCATTATTACGACGTCGAGCTCGAAAGGCAGATAAAGCCCCACCGCCACGGCGAGGACCGGCGCACGAAAGGAGGAGCCGCTTTTCTTCAAGAGCAGGTCGGCAATAATACAGGCGACCCCTATTACGGCCCCGGTCGCGATGATATTCCAGGGCAGGTTTCCGCCGAATACCCCCTCCGCCACGCTCTGCATGAGCGTGGCCTGCGGGGCGGGAAGCGATTGTGGATGAAGGGCGCTCCTGGGTCCGAATCCGTAGGCGGCATTGAGCAGGTTCAGCACCGGTCCGATGACCAGGGCGGATGCGAGCACACCGGTTATCTGCATTATCTGAAGCTTCCATGGCGTGGAACCAAGCACATATCCCGCTTTTAAATCCTGCATGTTGTCGCCCGCGATGGCGGCCGCGCATGCCACCACCGCTCCGATAAGTACCGCCGAAGCGGGCCCCACGGCCGCTCCCGTGCCGGCCAGCGCGGCAAGAAGCAGGGCCGAGCACAGAACCGTAGCGACCGTGACTCCGGAAACCGGATTGTTCGAGCTTCCGACAAGTCCGGCCATATAGCCGCCCACCGCCGAAAAAAGAAAGCCGGCGAAAACCATGAGCACCGACATGAAGGTCGTCAGTGATATTGAATGCATCTCTTTCAGGTAAATAATAAAAACGGGGACTATCATTACGGCAATTCCGAGCAGCACCCATTGAAGCGGGGTGTCCCTTTCGGTGCGCGATTTTTCCGAGGATGAACCGCCGAAACGGAATGCCTTCCAACTGTCTGAAAATACCGACGTGATTGATTGCCGAAGGCTCACCAGCGCCCACAGACCGCCGACGACCATGGCGCCGACGCCCAGAAACCGGATTTTCGTGCTCCAGATCAGATGTCCCAGGTCGAAGGCCGTAACATCGGCGGGGGCTCCATTGATTGCGATATACAGCGGTATGCCGATCCACCAGCTTATAGCCCCGCCGATAAATATGAGCACGGCGATGTTCATTCCAACAATGTATCCCACCGACAACAGCGCCGGAGAAAGATTGACACCGAAGTAAATAAACACTTTGCCGCCTGCAAGCGCGGCCGCTACCGCGGTTTCCTTCCAGATGCTGAAACCCGAACCGAACAGTTTGAACAGGCCGCCTGCGATTGAGGCCAGCAGAAGCTGGCGGATCGAGCTCCCCCCCCGCGCTCCCGTCTTCAGTACTTCGGCGGTGGCGAGGCCCTCGGGAAACGTGAGCTTTTGCTCAACGATCAGCGTGCGTCGCAGCGGGATGGTAAACAACACCCCGAGCACTCCTCCCGACGCCGCGATAAAGGTAGTCTCCCAGTAATCAAACGTATTCCAATAACCCATGAGCACGAGCGCCGGCATCGTGAAGATCGCGCCGCACGCAAGCGCCTCGCCCGCCGATGCGGCGGTCTGTACCGCGTTATTTTCGAGAATGTTCGACCGCTTGAAAAGGCCCAGAACCGCCATCGAAACCACGGCGGCCGGTATGGCCGCGGAAACGGTGAGTCCGGCGAAGAGACCGAGATAGGAATTCGCACCGGCGAGCACAACGGCAAGCACCACGCCGAGAAGCACGCCTTTGAGCGTTATTTCAGGGAGCGTCGTTTCCGGCGGGATATATGGTCCGGTATCTTCGTTAGGGCGCATCGGACCTCTCTACCCGTATTATCGGAGCGCGTCAAGAAGATAATCACCGCTGACGATACAGATCGGGACATGAATCATGTGCGTTTGAGAATGGTTCAGCGGTATCCGCGATATTACTGTCCGAATAAGGACTCGGCGGCGAAGAGAACCCGGAAACATGTTCCATCCGCCGATGTTATTTCGAGCGTTCCCCTCATCTGCTCGACAAGCATATGAACGAGCTGTATGCCGAGCGTTTCCTGTTTCATCGGATCGAATCCCTCGGGCAGGCCCTTTCCATCGTCAGCGACTTGAAGAAGGATCATATCGCCTTCGCGTCGAAGCGTTATGGCAAGCGTACCGCGCTCCATTTCCATAAAGGCATGACGCAGGCCGTTGGTTATAAGCTCGTTGACGATGAGCCCGCAGGAGACCGATTTTTCCAGCGGGATGTATATCGACTCAAGGTTCAGATCGAGATGTATTCCCGAGCGGTAGCCGGCGTGTGACTGCAGCAACATGTTCGCCAGCACTTCTATGTATCCCGCGAAGTCCACGCGCTCGAAACTTTCCGATTTATAGATACGTTCGTGCACCAGCGCCATCGAGTATATCCTGCTCTGGCAGTCGAGGAGCGCGGTTTTCTGAGATTCTTCTTTGATGCCATCCAGTTGCAGGTTGAGCAGGCTGGAGATGATCTGCATGTTGTTTTTAACCCGGTGATGGATTTCTTTTAAAAGAATGTCCTTTTCGTTAAGTGAGGCGCTCAACTGGTCCCGCGCCCTTTTCTGCTCGGTGATATCTGTTATAATACCGGTTATACCGACGGCCTGTCCGCCCTCGAAGACGGGCCTGCTTGAGGTGCGGACATACACGGCCTTCCCGTCCTTGTCGACCAGTCTGTATTCCAGCGGCTCGAACTTTCCGTCAAGCGTGCGTGCCCTGCTCTCGAAAACGCCCTGAAGATCGTCCGGATGGATGAAATCGACGAAGTTTTTCCCAAGTATATCGTCCGCCGTATAGTATGATGATATTCTCGCGATGGCGGAGCTGATATAGGTAAATTTTCCGTTTTTATCCAGCGAGAATATCACGTCGTTGAGGTTTTCCACCAGCCCGCGATATTTTTCCTCGGATTTTTCCAGTTCTTTAAGCAACCTGTTTTTTTCAATCTGGATTCGCCTCAGGCTCTCTCCCAGGCCGCGGGAGAAGGCCACGATCATCAGCGTGGCGCCAACCATGATTCCGCGCGTGGTCAAGAGCATGGTCGGCAGGAAACCGAACGTCCAGAAGATGTGGGCCAGCCCGCCCGCGAAGAAAAAGCCCCAGCCGGCGTAATAATACCGCGCCGGGGTGTATCCCCTGTATGCATACACCATGGCAACAGCCATAAGTATCGGGATATTCAGAAATGAAGCGTAAATCGCAATAAGAAGCGATTCCTGCATCGGAAGGATGAATGCGAGCACGATTCCGGCGCAATGCAGCGCCGCAAGACACAGCATCATCCGGTGGACCATCGGAGTCACCCGCTTGGTATCAAGGAAACTCATGGCGTGCATCACCGAAAAGAAGAGGCAGCAGAACATCGAAACCGCAAGGCTGTGGTTCGACCACCAGGGTAAGGTCGGCCACAGGAACTGATAGGAAGAACCGTCCAGTACCATTTGCAAAATCAGATACGAGGTGATAAACAGGGAAAAATGGAGATAGCTGAGCTTTCTGATCGAGAAATACATGTACAGGTTGTAGCAGGCCATGATTAATGCGAACGAATAAAACATCCACAGAACGGGCAGATATTTGCTCATCATGCCTATAAAAGTCTCAGGAGACCATGCCCTCAAGTGGAGATCCATCGAGCCTTCGGTCTTAAAGCGCAAATAGTACGTTCTTGCGCCCGGGTCCTCAACGAGCGAAAAAACAAATGTACGGGACTGGATCTCCCGTTCGTGGAAAGGAAGCGTGTCCCCCGCCCTTCGGATTGTATATTCTCCCCCGTTCCCGGGAACATACAATTCCACACTGTCCATATGCGGCGTATCGAGCTCGAGGAACCACCTGACCGGCTCCGAGCCGGCATTGCGGGTCTGAAAGCGCGCCCAGTAGGCCGATCTGGTGTAGCCGAACGAGGGATAATCCTTCCCCGCCGGGGCGAAGCGCAAATCCGGATTCCCTGAAAGTATTTCCTCGATCCCGAGCCTGCCCGATGCATCTTCCATAACTTCACTAAACTGGCCCAGCCTCGCGCCGTTCAGGTTCGAATCAATGGTAATGACGGTTTCCGAATGGAGTTTGAACTTGAGGGCGGGAATCAGCAGCACCATCGCAATGCAGATGTACAACCGTCTGGGCACCACCGGCCTCCGGGAATAGTATTTCAATAACCTCGGGCTTTTTGCGCGGGTTGTCAACTTTTATTCAGAATCCCGGGACCGCGGCAATCCGCCTGGCCGTAAAATCTTCCAACGCCTTACGGGTCATGGCCTTCCGAATCCATCATCAGGCGATCGTGTCTTAACAAAAACTTTACTGGGATTTCCGGATAAACTGGTTTTTAAATTGAGTTTTTTACCGGTGTCGGCAAGCCTGTGTCGGCCCTGTTTTGTCTTCGGCGCTTCATTTTCCGCATCATCATTCAAACGGGGGACCTTCGCGCATGGATATCGTTATCATCATATTGTTGATCCCGCTGGCAATCATCTCCGCGGGCGCCCTCTTCGTGCTATATCTTTTATTCCTTTATCCCAGAGAAATTCTGCGACACCCGATTCCCGTTATCGGAGCCGGGGATGATGGATTCGAAATCAGAGAGATCAAGGGAATACCCTATATCCTCTCGGGCGGGCTGCCGTACCCGACTCACTTCGAACAATCCAGTCACCGGATCTTCGACCTCAACGGCGTTTGGCAAATGCGATTCGACCCGAAAGACCTGGGAGAATCCGCCGGCTGGCCGATCCTAACGCTTCCCGACGATGGCTGGAATCCGGTAAAAATTCCATCAACGTTCAACAACGCGGCGGGCGGTCATACATCATATGAGGGGCCGGTGTGGTTCCACCGGCGATTCAGGACCGGTACCGTGAAGACCGCCGGCCTGATAGCGCGGCTTCGCTTCGACGGCGTTCTGCTGCGAAGCACCGTCTGGCTCAACGGTACGAAGCTCGGCATTCGCGAAGGCGGATATACTCCGTTTTTTTTCGATGTCAGCGGGATACTCAACTACAAGGGCGACAACCATCTTGTCGTCAAAACCGATAACCGTCTCACCTGGACATCCCTCCCCCCGAAGATATGGAAACACCATCATGCCGGATGGCACACCTACGGCGGCATATATCGGGGCGTACGCATTGAGCTTTTGCCTGACCAGTACATATTTAAAGCTGCGGCCGAATCACAGATCTCCGGGAAGTTTGCGAATCTGCGACTGGACGTGCTGGTCCATACCGCAGGCGAAAGGCATGCGTTGTCGCTCACCTGTTCGGTATACGGTCCTGACGGCAGGCGTATCGGAATACGGAAGAAGGGGCCCGTCGAACCTAAGGATGCAATCAGCGCCCACAGGTTCGCCTTCCGCGTCGATCGTCCTTCTCTCTGGAGTCCGGAACATCCGTGCCTGTACACCGTCAGGCTCTCCCTGAGAAGGAAAGGCGCGCGCCAGGACCTGGCCTTCAAGACCGGTATTCGCCGCATATCGGTCGCCGGTACGTCCATCGAGCTGAACGGCTCCCCGGTCTTTCTGAAGGGAATCTGCAAACACGAGGACGACCCCCTTCTCGGCGCCACGCAGAACGCCGCCGTCATCGCTCGCGACCTTGCAATCGTTAAAAAATTGAACGCCAACTACATCCGCATGGCCCACTATCCCCATTGCGTCGAGGAGCTCATTGCGGCGCGCGATGCGGGCCTCCTGCTCGGCGAGGAAATCGCCAATTACCAGACCGGCACCGGCTTCGCCGCCTGGCACGAAGAGAAGCAGGGGATACTCCGGTTCCCCGTTCGAATGTTCGGCATGCGGCAGATGATGAACCGTACCCTCCTGCTCAACGCACAGCGCGAAATCGCCGAGATGATTGAGCGCGACCGCAACAATCCCGCCATCATTATATGGAGCGTCGGCAATGAGACGTATACGCTGTTTAAAAACGGTGAAAAGGTATATGCGTGGCTTCGCGATGTTGTGCGAGCGCTGGATACCACCCGTCCGGTTACGATGGCCGAGCTGACCTACAACATTTCCTTTTTCGATACCAATCGTCGAGCGGCGGCGAGCATGGACGTCATTTCGGTAAACATGTACTGCGGCTGGTATTACGGCGGCACCGCGGACATCGGTCCCCACCTCGACCGTCTGCACCGCAGCTTCCCTGGAAAACCCGTCATCATATCCGAATTCGGAGCCGACGCGGCGCCCGGCCGAAAAGAGGAAGATGGAATCTGGAAAGCCGAACGGGTTGGATTCGGCAAAACCTACTCGGAAGAATACCAGGCAATGGTCATCAGGGAATACTGGAACGCGGCCAGGTCGCGTCCTTTTGTGGCCGGAATATCACCCTGGGTTTTCTCTGATTTTTACTGCACATGGTTTCCCAATAATCCGGTTCCATTTTATAATCTGAAAGGGATTACTTCCGCCAGGCGCGTCCCCAAAGCGGCTTTCCATCTGTTGCGAAAACTCTACGGCGAGAGGTAAGCGACATGTCCCGCGTATTCGATTTCACCAGGTTTCAGCTCGACATCTTCCCCGACTGGGAGCGACAATTCAGGTCCGGAGGCGTCGCTGGTGAATACAGTTATAAAATCGGCGGCCCCACGGATTCATACGGGAGCACCGATATGCTCATCAGCCGTTACATCATAGGCGACCTCGACCTTACCGAGAAGCAGAAAGATGAATGGGCTTCCGTGATCAATCGTTTCCAGCGGCCTGACGGCTGGTACGCAAGGACCTATACCTTTCATCATCGCGAGCATACCACCGCTTATGCGGTGGCCGCGCTCAGGCTTATCGACCGCCGGCCGTCGTGGCCGTTGGCCTGGTCTTCGAAAATCCTTGCAGACCGTGCCTCGATGGAGCGATGGATCAATGGGGTTAACTGGTCGATCATATGGCCCGGTTCCCACGTCGTCTCGGGCGTTCCCGCGGCCCTTGCCATGACCGGGGAGGGCGCCGACAATTTCTACGACTGGTACTTCGACTGGCTCGACCGCGCCGCCGATCCAAAATCCGGTTTCTGGTGCCGGGGGCTCGTTCACAGGTTGGGATTAATCCGCCGGCCGACCAAGCATGAGATGGGCGGCGCCTTCCATATGTATTACGTCTACGAGTACTTCGGAAGAAAATGGCGCCACCCCGAAAAGGTCGTCGACCACACCCTTCGTCTCCAGCGCGCGAACGGCCTGTGGGATGCGGACGTCA
The DNA here is from genome assembly GCA_035477215.1 of Spirochaetota bacterium. Classification (NCBI taxonomy): domain Bacteria; kingdom Pseudomonadati; phylum Spirochaetota; species Spirochaetota bacterium. Next base: position 174,925 of record DATIKU010000058.1, read on the forward strand.
CCTACTGTATCGACCTTGACGGGGTTTACTGCCTCACGCGCTCCAGCCGCAACGCCGGCTGGTACCGTAAAGATGACGTGTATCGCGCATGCGTGCGCTATCTCGAAACCGCCGAAAGGATCCTTAACGACCGTGAGTTCATGTTCAAGAGATATCGAAACTCGCACATCCTGACAGGCGCGCTCGGCGCCGTTGCCGAATGCGAATTGTTTTTCCCGGATACCATCCGAACCGCATGCCCGTGGAGGCAGTCGCTCGACAAGGCCTGTTTTATTTGAACGTAAAAATACCCCGAGGAAGGGCACGGAGCGTACGGTAGCAACATCAAATATATGGAATTCTTACATTGAGGTGTCGCATGGCGTAGCACTGCGGCACGATCCCCGCCGGCGGCGGTGGAACGCCCCGAAAAACCATGGAGGCGCGCCACGTGCGGCGGCGGTAAACCAAAGGAAGAGGCTATTCAGATGAAATTCAATTATGGCAAGATATTTCTGCTCGGCTTCGGCTCGTTCGGGTTCAGCGCCGTCTGGTTTATTTATAACAGCTTTGTCCCACTCTTCCTGCAGGAGCGTTTCCTCATGGCGCCGGCAATGATCGGTTTTTTCATGACGCTTGACAATATAGCGGCGCTTTTTATTCAGCCGCCGATGGGGGCGTGGTCCGACCGGGTCCGAACACGCATCGGGCGCCGAATGCCGTTTATCATCCTCGGGATCCCGGTGGCGGCCACGGCTTTCGTTTTCGTCCCCCTGGCTCCGATACTCCCTCTATTCGCCGTCTGTACGGGTACATTTATTCTCAGCATGGCAATCTGGCGCACTCCGGTGGTCGCACTTCTTGCCGACATCACCCCTTCCGCCAACCGCTCACAGGCGAACGGAATCACTAATTTTATGGGCGGAATCGGCGGAATCATAGCCGCCCTCGGCGGAGGGGCCCTATTCGCCATGAACCATGCATATCCGTTCTGGCTGGGATCGTGCCTGGTGGTCCTCGCCGGCGGCATGCTTTTCGCCTTCATCCGCGAACCAAGGGAATACGAATCGAACTTCGAGGAAAAGCCGGAGCTTTGGGCGAACCTCAAGATTATACTGCGCGACCGGGAGCGCAGCGCCCTGCGTATTTTTCTCGCACATTTCTTCTGGTTTATCGCCCTTAACGCCATCGAAGCGTTTTTCACCCTGTACGCAAAGAATCACCTCGGCTATCCCGGGGAGCACGGTTCGCGCATCCTGGGTCAGTTCCTGCTCACGCTGGTGCTGTTCGCGCTTCCGGCCGGGATCATTGGCGGCAAAATCGGAAGGAAACGCTCGATCATGCTCGGCCTTTCGGTTCTCATGGTGACGCTCCTTACGATCTTTTTTCTGGACCGCGAAGTCCTTACAATCGTTCTGACAACGCTGCCGGTACTGGGCTCCGTGCCGGTCGTCGGCGGATTGCTTATGATCTGCGGCATCGCCTGGATGATGGTGAACGTCAATTCTCTCCCGATGGTGGTCGATATGACCGACGGTCTTCGCGCCGGCACGTATACCGGTATCTATTACCTGTTTATAACCGCAGCGGCGATCGCCGGACCCAATATCAATGGATGGATAATACAGCTCTCCGGAAGCGATTACAGCTCGATCTACATCTCCTCCGCGGTTTTCGTCGGAATAGCCTTTATCATGATGCTTGGTGTGCGCAGGGGCGAGGCGCGGTCCGGTCATTCGGTGAAGGTTGACTGACAATAATAAGCGGGAGCTCCAGGACCACGGTGTAAGCCGATCGTATCCCCGGATTACACCGGAAAAGCGAAATAGTCCCTGGCGTTGAAATAACAGATGTCCTGGACCATCCGGCCGAGAAGGTCCGTGTCGCGGGGAACGAGGCCGGTTTCCATGTCCGAACCGATCAGGTTGCACAGCACACGCCTGAAGTACTCGTGGCGCGGAAAAGACAGAAAGCTCCTCGAATCGGTCGTCATCCCGATGAACCGGGCCAGAAGCCCCATGTTGGAAAGGGCGTTCATCTGCGCTTCCATGCCGTCCTTCTGGTCCAGGAACCACCAGCCGCTGCCGAACTGAAGTTTGCCGGGCACCGAACCGTCCTGGAAATTACCAATCATTGTTGCGAAGAGCGCGTTGTCCGCCGGGTTGATGGTATAGAGGATGGTCCTTGCGAGCTGGCCCCGGCGATCCAGGCGGTCCAGGAAGCGGGAGGTCGACCGGCCGTGCGCGAAATCCCCTATCGAATCGTAGCCGGTATCCTGACCGAGCGCAACGAACATCCGGGCGTTCGTATTGCGCAGCACGCCCACATGAAACTGCTGCGCCCATCCCTTTCCCCAATCCATCACCGCCAGCCGGTGAAGCAGGGCCGATTGAAACTCAATCGTTTCACCTTCCGCAACCGCCTCGCCTTTCAGCGCGCGGGCGAATATACCGCGCACCCTCTTCTCGCCCCAGTCCACCGACGGGATCGACTCCAGCCCGTGGTCGGAAAGCCTGCAGCCGGCCTCATGGAAAAACTCGTGCCGCGCATCGAGCGCATCGAGCAGGTCGTCGTATTTCCGTATCCTGATGCCGGTCCGCTCTTCAAGCCTCTCCCGCCATGGCCCGAAGACGTGCGGCCTGTCCACCGCGAGCGCCCTGTCCGGCCTCCAGGCCGGAAGCAGCGCGAATGGCGCCTCTCCGCCCGCCGTCCATGCGCGATGATGTTCGAGTGAATCCACAGGATCGTCGGTGGTACACACTGTCTCGACGTTGAATTTTTTCACTATCGAGCGCGCACCGAAACCGGGAGAGGCGAGCGCCTCGTTGCACGCGTCGAATATCCAGTCGGCGGTTTCATCGCTCAGGAGCCTGTCGTCAATACCGAAGACGCGCGCCAGTTCGAGATGCGTCCAGTGATAGAGGGGGTTCCTGAGAGTGCGGGGAACGGTGCGCGCCCACGCCCTGAATTTCTCCCTGTCGCCGGCGTCGCCGGTAATAAGGCGCTCATCGATGCCGTTGGCCCTCATGGCCCTCCATTTGTAATGGTCGCCCTCGAGCCAGGCTTCGGTGACGCTCCCGAAACGATGGTCGGCCGAAAGCCGTCCCGGATCAAGATGGCAGTGGTAATCGATGATCGGCATCGCCGCGGCGTAGTCGTGAAAGAGCCTGCGCGCGCTCTCCGACTGAAGCATGAAATCGTCGTGAATAAACCGTTCCATTCGGCTCCTATTTCCCGAGCAGGGCGAGATGTTTTCCTATGTGGGCGGCCAGCATGTCGCGATACAGGTCTTCTTCCGCATCGAGGGCCGACAGGAATTCCTGTCCAAGCGGATTGATCGTTCCCTCCGCCGTCCTGTTCAGGATGAATCCGTACGTGATGTGCAGCACCTGCCGGGCATTGTCGTCGTCGAGATATCCTGATAGATCACCATCGGCGACAGAATCGAGCGGAGCGATGGATGCCGGGTCGGCAGACACATGATAATATTCCCGGGCCAGCGAAAAGCTCTCGATCGCTTTTGCGTGTACTTTCCTATAAAGCGTCGGGTTCCTGCGCGCGACGAGCCTGACCGCTTCGAGCCAGCTGGTCCCCGCGGTTTTTACATGGAATCGTCCGCCTGTGAGTTCGCCTATTGCGGGAAATACGGCGAACTTGTCGCTGCCCGAATGAACGCTCAGGCGGTAACCGAAATCGTCGGCTATCGCGGCGTGGACCGCGAACTCCATCTCGAATCGGTCCGCGCTGCCGCGGTAATCGACGCCTTTCTGGAACTCTCCGCAGAAACGCGGAGCGATACTGGTAAGCTCGACCCCGCGCCGTCTAAGCTCGGCGGCGACCAGATAATGCGCCTCGGGCGTGGTCGGCGTGGACGTTTCGTCGATAGAAAGCTCGAAATCGATTTCCCTGCCCGCGGTCCGAATATGGTCTTTGAATATTTTCTCCGCGAAATCAATGACGCCTGAATACAGGAGCATGCACCGGGCGAGCTCCTCCCGATCAAAGAAGATCTCGGCGGTGCCGACCCTGAACGACTCTCCAGAGTATGCGCGCTCATACCCCCCGCGGACGACTGACGGAATTTCGGCATAGCGCTTTTTAAGCGCCTGCGGGCCGAGTGATTCCGTCGTCGCGTCGATAAATTCCGAACAGTCGAGCGTAATCATCGAAAAACCAAGCCCGATTGCCGCCGCTATATCGGCCTCGTTTTTAAGATGGTCGCCGTCGGCTCCGTACCCCCCGACATATCCTTCGCGAAGAACGGCGAAACAGGCGGCATCGAGGACGTCCGAATATGTCCTGCCGGTCAGCGAAAGCTCGCGCATGCTCTGCTGGGCGAGGATAGGGAATACGCCCTTCCCCTCCAAGGCCCGTATATGCCCTGAGGACGCACGTCCGAGCCTGTCACCGAGACCGATCCCGGCGCGGAGCCTACCTGCCGGCGCAGGGATCGTAAAGGGAAAGTGCCGGTTGATCGCGCTGCGCGTGGCTTCATTCAGGGGACACAACCGGCAGGAACCGGCCTCCTGCCCCCCGAGAGCATCGAATAATGGGCCCGATCCGGTGGCAAGCAGCTGGCCGATCCCGCCCCTGCGTATCATGAGAATGCGGGTATTGTCTACGACGAGGCGGGAACGCGGATATACATGTAAGTCTCCGAAGGTTTCCGGAACTTCATCACGAGAAAGCGAATCCGCGATATGTCGTATATCTTCCATACCAATCATCTCTCAATTGACGCGCACCGCGGTGCCCGGAGGTTTACTTCTTTTTATTAATTTCGCCCCTTCCCTTAAGAACGGCGCCTATATTCCAGGCCTGGCCTACGTAATCGCCAACCCTGTAATAGGCCCGTTCATGCATCGCGAAGAGGAGCGGATCGATTTTTTTAACATCGAGCCGGCCTTCGGTAAGATAGCGGTTTTCAGTATATACCGAAACGATCTCCGCTATATACGCGATATCGACATCAAAATCAATAGTCTGTACCAGGCGGCATTCGAGGTTAAGCGGGCATTCCTCAATCATCGGAGCCGTCTGAAGCTTCCCGTAAAAACTAACAAATACGGCCGATTTATCGACCTCGGCCCCGGATACCAGTCCGCAATAATCCGTTTTTACGGCCATTTCCGCTGACGGGATGTTTACGCTGAATGTCTTGTTTTCTATTATGCCGATATTGGTGTAATGAGAGTGGTTGATTGAAACGGAAATTATTGGAGGGTGCGCATTCATTATGCCGCAGAACGCTACAACCAGATAATTCGGCCTTCCCTCGACGTTCGCCCCCACGAGCGTCGCCGGCATGGGATATAGGAAGGAACGGGCGTCCAGTTCATGCTTTTTCACTTCTCACCACCGTGCGCATCTAATCCCTGTTCAATCTAACCGCATGGTCAATAATTTCAAGAAAAACGCATCTTTGCAGCTATAATTTTAATAACGGTTAAGCTATCCCCATGTGATCCTGCAATGAGTTTTTGCGGTATGATGGAATTATTTTTTTGGACTCGCCATGCAGCGATAATTTTATCGAAAATCGACATTGAATCCGGCTTTACGGATATTTATCTTGACAAATTCGAATAGCGATGAATTATGCTCATAATATGAATATGGTTCATTTAGCAGGGTTTGCCATTTGAAATTCTTTAATCGGCATATTTGTGCAGCATACCGTGTTTTGTGCAACCGGCGATTTTCCCTGCTGCAGCATGGTTGCCGCCCTGAAGGGTTTTCTGGATTACAATTGCATAAAAACAACTATGCGATATGATTTACCGGAATATTTGCGATACGAAGACATTAGAGTTGTTGCAGAGCGCGGGAAACGAGGCCGGCTATCTCGGAAATTTGCAACGTGTCTTTTAATAAACGTGCAATCCGTATTCTTTTCTCTTGAATTAGTATTTATCGGGCGTTTGTCTTATAACGAATAAATAGCAATCCGAAAAAGGAGGCAAAGAATGCCAAGCAATACTCCTTTACTCGATGAACTTGAGAAGGGCCCGTGGCCGAGTTTCGTGAAAGAAATGAAGCGGTCGGCCGGCAAAAACGCCAAAGCGAAGGATCTGCTCGGTGTCGTCGAACAATCCTATAAGGATAAAATCACCCACTGGAAACACGGTGGTATCGTCGGTGTAACCGGCTACGGGGGAGGCGTTATCGGTCGTTATTCAGATCTCCCCGAAAATTTTCCAAACGCCGAACAATTCCACACCATCCGGGTCAACCATCCGTCCGGCTGGTTCTACACAACCAAAGCCCTGCGCACCATCTGCGATATCTGGGAAAAACACGGCAGCGGCCTCACGAACATGCACGGCGCCACCGGGGACATCATTCTGCTCGGAACGGATACTGACCAGATCCAGCCCGCGTTTAATACGCTTTCAGAGAACGGCTTCGATCTGGGCGGCTCCGGGTCGGCCCTTCGGACCCCCAGCGGGTGCGTCGGACCGGCCCGCTGCGAATGGGCGTGCTTCGACAGCCTCGATCTTATCTATGATTTAACACAGACATTCCAGGACGAGCTTCATCGTCCCCGCTGGCCGTACAAGTTTAAAATCAAGGCGTCTGCCTGTCCCAACGACTGCGTCGCCGCGATCGCGCGCGCCGATTTCACCATCATCGGCACATGGCGTGACAGCCTCAGGATCGACCAGTCGGCGGTAGGGGAATACGCGGCCAAGGGTCTTGACATCAAGAACCTGATAGCCGGCAAATGCCCGAGCCAGGCCCTCGATTACGACGAGAAAAACCGGAAGCTTACTCTCAAACCCGAGGACTGCGTCCGCTGCATGCACTGCATCAGCAAGATGACCAGGGCTATCCGTCCCGGAAAGGAAACCGGCGCAACGATACTGATAGGCGGAAAAGCGCCCATCCTCAGAGGCGCCTTCCTTTCCTGGGTGCTGGTCCCGTTTATCAAGGTAGATCCGCCCTATGCCGAGATCAAGCAACTCCTTGAGAAGATATGGGACTGGTGGGATGAGAATGGTCGGAACCGGGAGCGGATCGCGGAGACGATCAGCCGGCTCGGCCTTAAGGATTTTCTAAAAGCGATTGATCTCAGGCCAATTCCGCAGATGGTCTACCATCCGCGCTCGAATCCCTTCGTTTTCTTTTAAGAATAGAGTTGTTGCGTGACTGGGAAATAAAACCGGTTTCCCCCGCCCCGGGCGGGGAAACCCGATATCAGCGAGATTTACAACAAGTCTAATATAAAACTGGAGGCACTACCATGCCAAGAACGGATATCGGCCCGCCGGATTATAAAACGATGCTTCCCGAAACCATCGTGAACAATTACGGCAAATGGAAATATCATGAAATCCTCAAACCCGGTGTTATGAAACACGTCAGCGAGACCGGTGGCGAACTATTCACCGTGCGAGCGGGCTCGCCCCGTCTCGTCAGCATAGATTTCATCCGGGACGTCTGCGACGTCGCCGATAAATATTGCGACGGCCATCTTCGTTTCACCAGCCGGTTCAACATCGAGCTGATGACCCCTGATAAGGAAAACGTTGATGGAATAATCTCTGATTTAAATAAACTCGGCCTTCCCGTGGGCGGTCTGGGCGACTGCATCTCGAATATCGTTCATACCCAGGGCTGGATTCACTGTCACAGCGCGGCAACGGACGCATCAGGACTCGTTAAATCGATCATGGACGAACTATACGAATACTTTACGGAATTCAGGCTGCACGCCAAGCTGAGGATAGCCGTCGCGTGCTGCATCAATATGTGCGGCGCGGTCCACTGTTCCGATCTTGCGGTTGTGGGCATCCATACAAAACCGCCCAAGGTCAACCACGAAAAACTGGCCTCTACATGCGAAATACCGTCGGTTATCGCGTCCTGTCCCACCGGCGCCATTCGCCGCCATTCAGACAAGAATATAAACAGCGTCGAGGTAAAAAATGAGCGGTGCATGTATTGTGGAAACTGTTACACCGTTTGTCCATCGATGCCGCTTTCAGACCCCGATGGAGACGGCCTGGCCATCTATGTGGGCGGGAAGGTCTCCAATATGCGGAAACCACCCATGTTTTCCAGGCTTGCGGTTCCTTTCATTCCGAACAATCCGCCCCGGTGGCCGGAAGTTACCGACATTCTCAAGAAGATCGTCGAGATCTACGCCAGGGATTCAAAGAAATACGAGCGCCTTGGCGAATGGATTCAGCGTATAGGATGGGAACGTTTCTTTTCGTTGACGAGCATACCATTCACCGAACAGCATATTGATGACTTTACTCACGCAACTGAAACGTATAGGGCCACAACGCAGTTCAAGTGGTAAACAGTGGAGGAGAATCATGAGCGAACCGGCCAGTGCCGAGCTGAAGCAAAAAATCATCGACTATTTAAAGACCGAAGGGAAGGCGAAGAATCGTGACGTCGCCAAGGCCCTTGGAGAAGAAAAAAAGCTCGTAGATAAGGCGATCGGCGAACTTGGCAACGAGGGCAGGCTTGAATACCTTTATCTTGACGGTTCATACGTCAAACTGAAGGAATAGAGTCACACGGATACACGCTCATACCAAATCTCTGACGATTTCGATCGTCAGGGATTTTCCTTTGCCGGGTATTGATTGAAAAATCAAGAACTCCCTATTATACGTGCAGAGGCGTGTTCGACGAGTTTTGCGGGCCATATAACGTTTTCGCTCAGCGCATGAGTATGGCAGAATGTTGCCATCGTATTACGATACACAGCGCCATCCCTTTGATCGATAATGCCGGTACCTCGCTTCATCGCGAATACGGTTGGAAGACCAGTCAGATCTTTCGGGTTGACTATCCGCGCGTATCGGAACTCATGTCCCTTAACGACGGCCCCGGTCGTGTAAAAAGGATTATCCCCATCCACACAGAAAATAGTATATCCATGACCCTGTGGCGAACGCGCGATTTCAAATATCATCGGGAACACGCCTGTCATTGGATATTGCTCTCCATCGATTACTATAGAAGCCGAAAGGTATATCAGCCCGCCGCATTCAGCGTAGACCGGAAGTCCCTCGTTAATACGCTCGCGGAGTGAGGCATTGAACTCGCAGTTGGAGGCAATACGAAAGGCATGCGTTTCGGGGAAGCCCCCTCCAATATAGAGAGCGTCAACATCCGGAAAAATTCCACCGTTCAGCGGGCTGATCTGAATTATTTCGCCTCCGGCCCGAACCAGCGCCTCGATGTTTTCCCTGTAGTAGAAATTGAATGCCGAATCGCGCATCACTCCTATGCGGGGTCGTGCCGAAGAACATTGCTTTTTTTCTTCAGTCATAATCACCGGGCTGAAAGCGTCAACGGCGATATCGCGCGAAACGCCGTTTTCAGATGCCATTTCGGCACCCGAAAGGGCGATAATCTTCTCCAGATCTATAGCGCGTTCCATTATATCACCGAGCTCATCGACAAGCTCGATTGGACCTCCGTGCTCGTAAACAGGTACCAGCCCGAGGTGGCGTTCCTGAGCACGGATTGCCGGCATTCTCGGTACCGATCCAAGTACCGGCAAGCCGGTATACTTTTCGACCGCCTCGGTGATCAGCGCCCGATGCCTCTCCCCGGCCACGTTATTCAGGATTACACCGCTCAAGCGAAGCTCCGGATCGAACATCTTTACCCCCAGTACGAGCGCGGCGACCGTTCTGCTTGTCTTGGTGCATTCAATGACGAGCACCACCGGAATATTCAGCGCCTTGGTCAGTTCGGCGAAGCTGTGCGTTCCCTGGACATCGTATCCGTCGAAAAGGCCCCTGTTTCCTTCCATGATTGAAAGATCGGCATCACAATTTGTATCAAGGAAAATGCTCCTTGTCGTTTCATCATCCATCAGGAATGTATCGAGATTATGGCAGTTCCGGCCTGCCGAGAGAGATAGCCATGCCGGATCGATATAATCAGGACCTTTTTTGAATGGCGCTACGGTATAACCCCTTCGGCGCAGCGCCCTGATCAGACCGATTGTAACGATTGTCTTTCCCATTCCACCGCGCACTCCCGCGATGGCGATCGCATTTCGCGTTGCAGAATCTTTCATGAGGGCTGTTTTCATTGGCGGATTAAATTAACGCGGTTTTCGGGCATATACGGGAAAGGCCAGATCGTTCTGTACGACCTGGCCTTTTTTTCGGACCGGCATAATCAATTGCAACGTTGTCACACACAGCCGGTCGGCTTTGGCAGTCCGGCCCATTTACATGCCGAGTTCGCGGGCCCCTGTGGGAAAAGCTCATACATCTCTTTAAGATTGACGCCCGTCTCCTTGGTGAGCTTTCTTACCATGGGCGCTATGCCATTCTGCTTGAAATAATCTCTCAGATAATTCATAACCTTCCAGTGGGTCTCGCTTAATTCGTTGATTCCCTCCTTCTCCGCCATGCCCCTGGCGACGTCTTCCGTCCATTTATCCGGCTCCTGAAGAAAGCCGTCCTCATCAACGTCATATGAATTCCCATGCAAATTGATGCTCGCCATCTTTTATCCTCCTTAATGAAAAATTAATAATCCCCCGCATCCGGCGATCGAAACATCGCCCGATGTACAACCCTCATAAAACATGCTTTCCAAACACAACCATCCTGTTTTATGCGGACACGGGGCCGCTATGACGAGGTTGTAATGTCGTAAATTAAACTAGTGTGAACTTCAATAAGTGTCAACTGAATTATCCTCCCTCAAAATATTTTTTACATATTATTAGATTTATACACTTTATGAATTACGTTCATAATAAAAACACGATTCATTTTATTCTTGCCGGTTCCATCACGCCCAGATTTCTTCCTTAAATGTTGTTAACCAGCTTTGCGCCAACAATAACCAGTTTTGCCAGGTAAGAATATTTTCCGTCAGGGATTTTTTTAGACCGTCGGGCTTGATAAGCACCAGGGCTGATTCCATCGCCATAATCGCTCCTTTGACTGTTAAACGAGCTGCCAGGCGACGCAATTCACCGAAGCGGCGGCGGGAATTTTCGGTCGCGACTACCTTCTGTCAACCATATCGTAAAAACAAGCGCATCCTTGTTGCAGGCCATAAATAATCCGCATTAATTTATATATCCAATTTCAGTGTTCCAGACTCTTTTTCGATAACATAAACATCTTCCGCCGCGAACCTGTTGTCCAACAAGAGCCTGTATGCCTTTTCCGCCTCTTCCCTGCCGCTAAATCCAAGAACGACTCCGCAGTGGGCCGTAATGTCGGAAGGGACCGGCAATGCGACATGCTTTTTATTACCGTTCTCATCAAGCCATCGATCCGCTCTCAGGCCTTCAGGAATTGACACAAATGTGATAAGGTATCGAATTCTTTTTACCGGTATTATCCCGAGAATGATTTTAATAAAATGCAGTTTAATCCCCAGCAGTATGAACGCCATGGTGGCCTTTATGCCTTCTTTCTTGAAACCGGCACCCTTCCCTATTACCGCAGTGTGAAAGTTTTTCTCGAGTTTATAATCGATGAAAGCGTTCCCGGTTTCAGCGCACCATGCTTCCAGTTCCTTCCTGAAACCTGCGTCGTCGAAAACCACCGTCACGGTGTCTCCTTCGGCCAGATGGTGCATTTTTCTCGAGACCATCGCAATCGGAATGGGACATGAATACCCCCGGGTATCGACCAGCTTTTCCAGGATTTGCATTTCTCATCCCCCTTAAATTTAAATTATGCATATCTTTGTGCAACGCAATTAGTTTCCAACTCTACGATATCACATGCCTGTGCTTTCATGTAAAGATTTCTTTGCCTTAATTTATAATGTTTTTAAGGAATATTCATCGATTCTTCACCGAACAGGGACTTATTTCCACTTGCGTAGACGCATTGAACACAATTTTAATCAGGAGGCTCGCATCAACATGAGGCCAAAATCATTCTCAAAAATACTTGTTGCCGCTATGGTAATTGCGGCGGGCTGCTTCTTCAGCACCGCTTATTCGCAGCAGGCAGGCAAAATCGTTATTAAAGGTTCCACCACCGTTCTTCCCATCACCCTCAAAATAATAGAAGCCTATAAGAAGATCGCGCCGAATGTCGCAATCTCGGTCGATGGAAGCGGTTCCGGAAACGGCATCAAGGCGTTGCTTGAGGGAAGCTGCGACATCGCAAATACTTCCAGGGCGCTGAAAAAGGAAGAGCTCGAAAAAGCAGTTGCATTCAAAGGCAGTATCAAGGAAGTGATAGTCGCCTACGACATGATCGTTCCCATAGTGCACCCATCCAATAAAGTCAAGAATCTCACCAAGAACCAGCTCAAGGGAATTTATGATGGTTCCATCAAAGACTGGAGCGAAATCGGCGGAGACAGGGGCAGGATCGTCGTTATCAGCCGCGATACCAGCTCGGGTACTTACGAGTACTGGCATGAGGACGTAATGAAGAAATCCGAAGTACGCAAGGACGCCCTTCTTCAGGCCTCGAGCGGCGCGGTTGTAAGCGCCGTCGCCAATAATCGTAGAGCGGTCGCATACGTCGGTTTTGGATATCTCAACAACCGGGTCCACGCGGTTCATGTAAATGGGGTGGAGCCCACTCTTGATAACGGCAAAACCGGGAAATACCCGATTTCGCGTGCGCTGTACAACTACATCAACGAGAAGAATCTCTCCAAAGAAACAAAGGCTTTTATAGACTTCATTATCAGCAAGGATGGGCAGAAGCTCGTCAGGGATGCCGGCTTTATTCCGGTACGCTGACGGCTTCCGCCTGTTCCCCGCCGCAAAGCCGATATGCGGCTTCGCGGCGGGCCCAAAACGGCTTTCGATTCCTTGACTTATTATCAGGCCGGGTGCATTATGTCCCCATCAGGGATACTGGATGCCATTCGGCCGTTCGCGACGTCACACCGGAGATTACATAATGACAAACCATCTTCATCACGTACATATATTCGCCTCGGATATTGCGGCGTCCATCAAATATTATAAAGAGTTTTTTAAAGGAAAAGTGATTATGGATATGGATATCGCCGGCACCCGCAATGTTTTCATGCAGATCGGCAACGGCCGCATTCATTTATACGACAGACCGCCACACGAAGGCAAAGGGGGGGCGATCCACCATATCGGTATTCAAACGGACGACCTGGAAGGGCTGGTAAACCGGATGAAAGCCCGGGGAGTCGATTTTAAAAAGGATATTACCGATTTCGGTTTCTGGAAATACATCATGACCATGGGGCCCGATACCGTGCTGATCGAGATATTCGAAGTGGACAAAGCGAAGGCACCCTCCGAATACGAGCATTATTTCGAATAGAGCTTCCTGCTATTCCTGAGTCCAGCTTGCGATATATTCCGTTTTTTCCGGCACATTCTTCAATACCGGATCGCTGACACTCCAGCGCCCGGGCGTCCCGTTCTCGCTGGAGCACAGTTGGAAATGGCACATCGCGATACCCATGTCGATCCGCTGCAGGTCGACCGCCCGTATCAACTTGTCGTACCCGCGCGACCTCGTCATGTAAAAATGCACCGCCCCCGAAGTATCGTCGAGTACGAGCCGCCATGGTTGTAAATTCGAGGCCGATGGCGCTCTTTGGACCGATTCAAGCGCCGGGGCGTGGTCATTTCCGGATAAATCGACTATTGGTTGGTTGAAATCGTACATGAAGAACAGCTCCCCGGCAGCTTTGCGTCTTTTCGATCCCGCCGACCACCTTATAATCGAATCAGTGAGGGCCCGCCTCGCCGCCGGATAGCCCACGGGGCTTATGGCCGGAACCGTTTCGGTAGACCGCGCCTCCACCAACCTCGCGTAATCGGTCCGATTGAATGTCCCTCCGAGCCAGCATGTGGCAAGACCCAGGTCAGTCGCACCGAGAATTATCGCCTCCATAAGAAATCCGAAATCCTCCATGGAGCGCGGGGTGTTTGCGATCGCACCGACAATGAACCAGCGCGCGCCGCGAATGACTCCGTATGTACCTGGCCGTCGTGTCGCGGCGCCGTCTTTACCCTTCATTTCAACGAGACGGAACCTCGCCGAGCCCGCAAACGGCGGCACCGGCAGCGAATCGAGTATAACAACAAGAGCACGCAGTTTTTCATCGGGGATCGGTTCGCCCGAAAACGTCCTGCACGAGGATCTGACGGCAACCAGTTCCTGTACCGATCGGTTAAATTTCATTTGACGGGTGGCGCCATGGCGCGATCAGGATTTTTTAAATAATGAAATTATGGCGTTAAACCAGCCGCGCAGTATGTACCGTAGTTTCCTCCAACCACTGGCGGTAAGTTCTTCCCGTCGGTACGCTACGCGATCCATTTCATCGCCGGTAAAACTTTTCCTGTTTATGTTCTCCTCGGTTTCGATCTCGAATTTGTGCAGTTTGGTCCGCGCGTTGACCAGATGGCAGTCGATCTCACGCCAGCCGAGCTCCCTCGCTGCGTGCAGTCGACGGTATCCGGCAAGCAGCTCGTAATTCTGTGTCAGGGTTATGGGGTTTATCAGACCATGCTGGCGCATGGATTCCTTCAGATCGTGCATATTGCCGAGGTCCGCGCGCATGCGCCGCTTAACTTTTATTTTCTCTATGGCTATTTTCACTATATCCTCTCCGGCAGATCAAAACTCAGGAATATCCGCCCACAGACGGCTCCACGCTCATTACGATCTCCCCGGCGCCGTCAAAAGTCAACATCAAAACGATCGGCCCCACAGTGTATCTCAGGTTTTTTGGTTGACGTTTATACACACCGAAGCGGCAATCAAGTATATCTTGAATTCAAGGGGGAGCGACCATGGATCATGTATACAGAGTGATAGAGCTCATCGGAACGAGTACAAAATCCTGGGAAGACGCCGCTAAAAACGCCGTCGAAAGTCATGCGAAAACCTTGCGCGATCTGAGAATCGCCGAGGTTCGCCAGCTCGACATGAAAGTCGAGGAAGGAAAGGTCGTTTTATATCGCGCGAAGGTGAGTGTATCTTTCAAGTATAACCAGTAGGCCGCTGTTAAGCGGCCATGCCACCGCTTTAAAGAATCCTCATTCTTTCATTCTATAAAGGGCATCCGTTGTTATAATATTTTAACGAGCATACATAAAAAGTATGCTTTTTTATTGACAATATCACAATATCTATATATATTGATATTGTGATATGAAAGCCCTGCACTATTTTAAAGCGTTGTCGGACCAAACGCGCATTCGTCTTGTTAAGCTGCTCGAGTATAAAGAGCTCAGCGTTAACGAGGTCATGGCCGTCCTTGGCATGGGTCAGTCGCGAGTTTCGCGGCATCTCAAAATACTAACCGATTCGGGATTGTTGAAATTTAGGAGGGACGGACTTTGGGTCTTCTATTCCACCATTAACGGGGGCGATGGGCGGACACTCATGGATTCGCTCGGTTTTCTTTTCGATGATGCGGTCTTCGCAAATGACAGAAAGATCGCGGACGATGTCGCCGCTCAAAGGGTTAGGGAAACCCGAAATTTTTTCGATTCCATCGCGGGAGAATGGGACAAAATAAGGAGTGATCTTCTTGATGGCTTCGATTCGTCCCTGTTTATAACCACGAGCAACAATCGCTATAAAACATCGTTGGACCTCGGGTGCGGAACCGGAGACTTTTTATCTCAACTGCTTTCGATTTCCGACAGGGTAATCGGCATCGATAACTCCCCCGTCATGCTCGAAATAGCCAGAAAGCGCTTTGAGGGTGCGACCGGGAAAATTGACCTCAGGCTCGGCGAACTCGAACATCTGCCCCTGCCCGACCGCGAAGCCGATTTCGCCCTGCTCAACATGGTGATGCATCACCTCGCCTCTCCACTTGATTGCTTTATGGAAGCCAATCGCGTCTTGACCGCGGGCGGCATTTTAAAAATAATCGAGTTCGACAAGCACACCGACGAGCGGCTTCGTATCGAATATGGAGACCGTCATCTCGGCTTCAGCGAGGACGAGGTACTGCGCTATCTCGAAATGTCCTCCTTTACCCGTGTCTCGTCAGAAAGCCTTTCACTTAAAAACGGACTGGTGGTTCGTGTTTATACGTCTATTGCGGCTTGATTCTCGTGATAGATTCCGCTTATCATATTCGTAAAAGGTTAACACTATTTCCAGAATCTGGAAACCAGTATCTGATTCAATATTACATTCAACCGGAGGAAGATTTATGAGTACGCTTGAAATCGAAAAATCGCCGCCTTATAAGATCGCCGATATTTCCCTTGCGGACTGGGGTCGCAGCGAGATGGATCTTTCCGAAAACGAGATGCCCGGTCTCATGGCCATTCGGAAAAAATACGCCCAGAAGAAACCCCTTAAAGGTTACAAGATAACCGGAAGCCTGCACATGACCATCCAGACGGCCATGCTCATCGAAACACTTCATGAGCTCGGCGCCGATATCCGATGGGCCTCGTGCAACATCTTTTCAACCCAGGACCACGCGGCGGCCGCCATCGCAAAGGCGGGCACCGCCGCTGTATTCGCATGGAAGGGAGAGACCCTGGAAGAATACTGGTGGTGCACCGAACAGGCCCTCACCTGGCCCGACGGCAGCGGCCCCGACCTTATCGTCGATGACGGTGGGGACGCAACGCTTTTTATCCACCAGGGCGTTAAAATCGAGAAAGACCCTTCCCTTTTGAAACAGGAATATGACAATAAGGAATTTTCGATTATTATGGACCGACTCCGCCGTGCTTATAAAACGGACCCCGGCCGCTGGACGAGGGTGGCGACAAAGATCAAGGGTGTTTCCGAGGAAACCACAACCGGCGTACATCGCCTGTATCAGATGCAGCAGGCCGGCGAACTTCTGTTCCCCGCGATCAATGTAAACGATTCCGTCACCAAGTCTAAATTCGATAATCTTTATGGATGCCGCGAATCGCTTGCGGACGGCATAAAGCGCGCTACCGATATAATGGTGGCCGGAAAGGTCGTGGTCATTTGCGGTTACGGCGATGTCGGCAAGGGATGCGCGCAATCCATGCGCGGATTCGGCGCGAGGGTGCTGGTGACCGAGATTGATCCCATCTGCGCCCTCCAGGCCGCCATGGAAGGCTATGAGGTTACCACGCTTGACAACGCCTGTGCCGAGGGCGATATATTCGTTACCGCGACGGGCTGTTGCGACGTAGTAACCGGAAAGCACATGGAGATCATGAAGGACGAGGCGATCGTCTGCAATATCGGCCATTTTGACAGCGAAATTGACATGCACTACCTCGAAACGACGGATGGCTGCAAAAAGGTAACCATTAAGCCCCAGGTTGACCGCTGGTTCCTCCGCTCTGGAAAGTCTATCATCGTGCTTGCCGAGGGCAGACTCGTTAATCTTGGCTGCGCGACCGGGCATCCGAGCTTTGTAATGAGTAACAGCTTCACAAACCAGTGCCTTGCCCAGATTGAGCTGGTCTCCGGCAAACTCGAAGCGCGGGTTTATACCCTTCCCAAAAAGCTCGACGAAGAGGTGGCCCGTCTTCATCTGGACCGCCTCGGCGCCAGGATATCGACCCTAACGAAAAAACAGGCCGAGTACCTCGGTATTCCCGTCGAAGGTCCGTACAAACCCGAGCATTACCGCTACTGATGCAATCAAAAAAAGAGGGCTGTCCATCATGGGCAGCCCTTTTTTTCTTAAGTCGTTACCTCTTCAGCGCTCGGTCGGCGGGAAATACCGACTCCGCGGCAAGCGTTTGGCTAATCCTTGTCATCTCCAACGTACATGCCGTCGATCTCTTTTGAGTACTTCTCGGTGATGATCTTGCGCTTTACCTTGAGGGTGGGCGTAAGCTCTCCGGTCGTTTGTGTCCATTCCGCATCGAGCAGACGGAACTTCTTTATCTGCTCCACTCGGCCATACTCTTTGGTGTATTGCGCGATTTCACCTTCTAAAAGTTTTATCACGGCCGCGTTTTTAATCAGATCCTTGTTTGATGCAAAGGATATCTGATTTTTCTTGGCCCATTTCTTCAACTCTTCGAAGGCCGGAATAACGAGAGCTGAAAGATATTTTTTCTTATCGCCGATGATCGCGACCTGCTCGATAAACTTGGACTCTTTCAAACTGTTCTCGATGTTCTGGGGCGATATGTTCTTTCCGCCGGCGGTAACAATGATGTCCTTGATGCGACCGACAATGGCGAGCCTTCCTTTTTCATCGATTACGCCAATGTCACCGGTACGGAAAAAACCGTCCTTTGTCATGACTTCTTTGGTGGCTTCCTTGTTCTTATAGTAGCCCATCATAACCTGCGGGCCCTTGATAAGTATTTCGCCTTCATCGGAGATCTTGATCGTGGTGTCCTTTACCGGTATGCCGACCGAACCCGGCTTGATCATTCCCGGCATGTTCGCGTTGGTGACCGGCGTCGTCTCGGTTAGACCGAATCCCTCGAGAATGATGATCCCCATTCCAAGGAAGAATTCAGCGTCGGAAACCGAAAGCGGCGCACCGCCCGATACCGCGAACTTCAGGCGGTCCAGGCCAAGCGTCGCCTTGAGCTTTGAAAATACAAGCTTGTCGGCAATGTTGTATTTCTTCGCAAAGAGCCCGCTGCGTTCCTTCCCGCTGCATACATAGGGAAGGTTCTGAGCGGCGGTCTTATTGGCGAAATTAAAAATGGCCTTTTTAATTCCAGGTGCGTCCGCAACCTTGGCAAGAATACCGGCATGCACCTTTTCGTAGATACGCGGCACGCTGACCATGACCGTGGGACGCACTTCGGTCAGGTTCTGCTGGAGTTTTGAGACATCCTCGGCGAACGCAACTTTCGCACCCAGTGCAACCGGCATGTAGTAACCGGCCGTCCTCTCAAGCGAATGCGACAGGGGAAGGAAAGACAGAAATATCTCGTTTTCATCGAAGAACTTTTTGTACCCGGTCATGATCTGATTGACGTTTGAAATGAAATTGCTATGTGAGAGCATCACGCCCTTCGGATTCCCGGTTGTGCCGGAGGTGTAAATGATGGTCGCAAGATCGCCAAGCTTGATCGATGCGAGACGTTTGTCGAACTCGCCCTTGTTTTTATAGCCCTCCCCCTTCTTGTAGGCTTCCTCGAGGGTGATGACGTCGGCCCTCTTTTTCGAGGGGACGTCAACAATTACGACCGTTTTCAGCTTGGGTGCTTTTTTCTTAATGCTCAATATCTTGTCGAGATGGTCCTCCGTTCCGCAGATACACGCCTTTGACTCGGAATGCATCACCACGTACAGCGCCTCTTCGGCCGAGTTCGTCGCGTAAATCGGAACGTTTACCGCTCCGATCGACAGAATGGCCTGGTCGGCGACCCACCACTCGTAGCGATTCTGTGAAAAAATGGCCACTTTATCGCCTTTTTTGATCCCTATTGACATCAGATAGCATCCGAGCTTGCGTATCATAGCATCCATGTTGGTCCATGATACATCGGTGTACCTGCCGTCTTTTTTGTAGGCGACACAGCCCCTCGAACCAAGTTTAGCCACCTGGTTCTGGAAAAGGGCGGCAACCGACGTTTCCTTATATTTCGCCATTGAATCCTCCATATAATTTATAATGAGTATCAGACCCGTAGCGCTGGCCGAACAACCCGGTCAGCATGTATATTTTTGAATAGATTTTATTACACGGACAATATGTAATATTTCAACACAAAATCATTCAAGTTCAATTATTAATGATTACATTTAACTTTAATTGTCAACCATCTTATTTTGGAAAAGACGAATTTTATACAGGTAAAACCGTTTTTTTCCGCGTGGCCCCGGATTGGAAAACCGACTTCTTCCCGCACGATGCTCACCATTTAATTACATAGTGTACACCGAAACTTCCCCCGTGCGCACCTCTGAAACCTTTTATCCTTATGTCGCGGTCTTTTCGGGAAAATATACGATGAACTCCGAACCTCCGGCTTCGCTGGTGCTCACGGTTATCTCGCCGTTGTAGCTCTTCACGATCGAATACGATATTGAAAGCCCAAGCCCCGTACCTTCGCTTTTTTTGGTCGTAAAAAACGGTTCGAATATCCTCTGCACGTTCTCCGGCGCGACCCCCGCTCCGTTGTCCCGCACGGAAATATACACCATCGGTACGCCGCGTAGTACACGCCCAGTTTCTATTGTGATTAATCCGTGTTCCTTCTCTTCTATTGAATCGTCCGCGTTCGAGAAGAGGTTCATTAAAACCTGTATGAGGCGGTTCCTCGGTATGAGTATATTCGCCTTGCCGGCGCCGAGCTTCATATTGATCGTAATGCCCTTTTTTAAAAGATTTTTAAGATATATCTTTATCGGGAAATTCTTCAACAGGTCATCCACCTGGACGTTGTCCATCGACACGCTTGCCGGATTCGCGTAATCCTTCAACTGCTTCACTATCCCCGATATTCTGCTTATTTCCTCCTGCAGCGAATGCATGAGCTCCATGCTTCCGCTCACCTCGCCGGCCGAACCGTCTTCAATCATCGTCTTTAACTCGTCCAGATCGAGCTGCATGATCGAAAGCGGATTGTTGATTTCGTGCGCGACGCCGGCGATTATCCTGCCCATCGCCGTAAGCCTTTCGTAACGATCGAGCGCGTCCTTCATGAGGACCTGTTCATCGATCGAACGAATTTTTTCAAGGGTTATCGAGGCCAGGTTTGATATCCCCATCAGAATGTTGAGCACTATTGTGTCGAAGTCATAAACGGAAGAGGCAAACCCGAGGAGGATAATGGCGACGATCTCACTCTTTACCGTTAACGGTATGAATACCGCCGAATTGCTTTTCAGAATTCCGGGGAAATTCTGCCGGTCCTCGTCGTTGAGCTGTGTCTGGAGATTTTCCAGGAATATCGAAGCTTTTTTGCTCACCAGCATGCGTACCATCAGCGAGGTTTTTTCATCTATTATCGATTCAGGCGTCCTGAGCAGAGATTCTTGCGGGCTGATCGTTTTAAATCCCCCGCCCGCCCTGTATAATATTTCCATTGCGCCTGGTTTCATCATCGAATCGATCGATTCACCTATTGCCTGGAATACTTCGTCGACGCCTTCGCATTTGAGGAATCGCGCCGATATTGTATTGTATATGTCGATAAGCGCCTGAAACCGCTTATTCTGTTCCTTCAGCTCGCGCTCAATATTTTTCTGGTCGGATATATCGCGGATGAAGGCGAAATTCCCAATGCTTTGCCCTTCGCTGTTTACGAGTCTTGACACTGAGACAACTACCGGGACCCTGGAGCCGTCATCGCGAACAAACTCTTTTTCATAGATGAATGACCGGCCGGTCTTTTTCATCTCATCCATAAGCCTGCGCTGAGCTTCGATGTATTCCGGGGCGGTAAAGTCGTAGAATGTCTTCCCCTCGAGATCCTCCTTTTTCTTTCCCGTTATGGATAGATATTCATTGTTGAAATCCAGGTACTCGTTATAATCATTTACAAATACAAATCCGAGGTTGACGGTTTCGATTATGCTACGGTTGTAGTTTTTCTCTATTTCAAGCTGGTGCTGGAGTGTTTTTATTTCGGTGATGTCTTTCACGAAACCATAGATGTAACCGTTACTCTTGCCTCCCGAGCGCATCGGGTTGAGGCTTATAAGGCAAAACCGCATGCCGGTTTCCGGGTGAACCTCCATTTCCACCGATTCGGAGCTCCCTTCCTTGCGCACTTTTTCGAGCTTTCTCAGCAGTGGTTTTTTTGAGTTTCGGGCGGAAATTTTCAGGAGGGAAACATCGCCGCTTGAAAGGCCGGCCCCCCGGAACAGTTTCCCGAACGATTCGTTGCAGTAAACGATTCTGAATTTTTCATCAAGCACGAAAAACCCATCGATTGAATCATCGATGATCCGTTGAAAAAAATCCCTGTATACTTCGGGCTTTCCGCCCGGGACCATACCGCTCTTTCCAAGCATGTTTTCTTATACTTCGTTTTAAAACGATATGCAAGCTAAATTTAAATACCTGAAAATACTTGACATCATCGGGGCTTTTTAGTCACATCACTGTCGGTGTCCCCGCGCGGCGGGGTCGTCGGTTCGTCCATTTCGGATGCGCTCCGGTATCATACATGGGCGCAGATGCGTGAAAACGCCGACAGCCGCCTCTCTGCCTGATAGAGTTTGTCGCGGATACCGCAGAAGGAGTTCCAGTGCCAAAGAAAAAGTCCCCCAGCGCCGACAAGACGGCACCGAAGAAGAGGTCCTCGAAGACCCCCACCGGCCCGTATTCGCGTAAGCCCGGCAAAGCCGAAAAAATATCCGCGCGAAAATCCGGCAAGGCGTCGAAGAATGTTATGGGAAAATCGTCGGCGACCGGCAAAGATATGGCACGCAGACCCGCCGATATGATAAAAAAGCCTTCGCGCCGCGGGGAGTCCCCGTCAAAGCTCACCAAACGCGATGTGACCGCAGTGGCAACCCCAGCAAGCGAAGAAACCGCCATCGATCCCGACGCCAGGACCCGCGGCGACATTCCGATGAGCCTCGTTTCGCATCTCGACGAGTTCCGGAGCCGCTTTCTCGTATCGCTGCTTACGGTTTTTATCATCATGATTGTCGGCTTTTTCTTTTCCGATTACATTCTGGCGGTCATCAACAAGCCTTATCTGGCCACCGGCCTCAAGCTCAATGTTTTTAACCTGATCGACGGATTCCTCCTCAGGCTCAAGGCCGCCATGCTCGCCGGAGTACTCCTCGGTTTTCCCGTTATCGTGTACGAGTTCTGGAAGTACATATCGCCCGCCATCGGGGTCGGCGACAGGATGTTCGCGCGCCTCTCCGTGGTTGCGGCGCTCTTCCTTTTTTATCTTGGGCTGACACTTACATATTTAACGCTCCCGTTCGCCATAAAGGCCCTGCTGAGCTTCACCCCCGACGACATGACCAACATGATCAATGCGATGCAGTATCTCAATTTCGTCATGCTCTTCTGCCTCGCCATCGGCGTCGTCTTCGAGCTTCCGATAGTCATAATGATTCTCACCAAAATCGGAATCGTCTCGCCCGCGCTTCTGGTAAGCAAGCGCAAATACGCAATCGTTATCATCTGGATACTCGCCGCTGTTATCACTCCCACCGTTGACCCGCTCACCCAGTCGCTCGTGGCGTTCCCGCTCATGCTCCTTTACGAGATATCGATCGTCATCTCGAAGTTCATGGTGAGGCGGAAAAAGCGCAGTGAACGCGCCGGACTACCGTAAAATTCTCTTGACTCGCCGTTATTTTCGAATTGTATAATTGTCGCGTTGCATGGGGGAAGGTGTTTTGCGTTCGGCTTTTGACGGAATGTCGTACGAATTTCTTTGGATTCGCGACAGGTCTGCTGGTCTGTAATTATTAAATATCACCGGATGCGGGAGGGGGCCGTGGCTGTCAAATATCTCAAATCGCTCGAACTGCGCGGAAAACGCGCGTTTATCAGGGTTGATTTCAATGTACCGTACGACAAATCGATGGCGATCACCGATGACACCAGGATTACCGCCACGCTCCCGACGATCAGGCATTGTATTGACGGCGGCGCGAAAGTCATACTCGTATCGCACCTCGGTCGTCCCGACGGGAAAGTGGTTCCCGGAATGAGCCTTGCCCCCGTCGCCGAGCGACTGTCCGGGCTTCTCGGACGGAAGGTCCTTTTCGTGGATAAATTGATCGGTGCCGGTGCCGCCGAAATGCTCGCCAAACTCAATGACGGCGACGTCGCACTCCTCGAGAACATCCGGTTTTATCCCGAGGAGGAGAAAAACGACCGTGAGTTCGGCAAAAAGCTCGCCGAACTCGCCGACGTGTATATCAACGACGCCTTCGCGACCGCCCACCGCGGCCACGCCTCGAACGAGGCGATCACTCATTTCGTCAAGGAGTGCGCCGCCGGGTTCCTGCTTGAAAACGAGATCGAGTATTTCAGGAAGGCCATGCTCGACCCGACCCGCCCCACCACGGCAATCATCGGCGGGGTCAAGATCTCGTCCAAGATCGATGCCCTTAAAAACATCCTCGGCAGGGTGGACAATCTTATAATAGGCGGCGGCATGGCATACACATTTCTAAAAGCAAAAGGGTATGACGTCGGCAAATCGATCCTGGAAACCGATCATGTTTCCACGGCGAAGGCCATCATCGAACTCGCCGAAAAAAACAAGGTCAATCTTGTGCTTCCGATCGATATCGTCGTCGCTCCCGACCTGGACAGCGCCGACAAAAAGAGCCTTGCCCGTTTCGACGCCATGCCGACAGACATGGAAGGCGTTGACATCGGCCCGGAAAGCATCGGCCTGTATTCGGACATCATCCGGAAATCGAAGACCGTGGTATGGAACGGCCCCCTGGGCGCATTCGAGAACCCCGCGTTCGCCGTGGGGACCAACGCGATCGCAAAAATCGTCGGAGAGTCCGATTGCCTCAGCGTCATCGGCGGCGGGGACAGCGTATCGGCCATAAACCGGTCGGGTTACGCTGATAAAATGTCGTACATTTCGACAGGCGGGGGCGCGTTCCTGGAGCTTCTCGAAGGGAAGACGCTTCCGGCAATCGCCGCACTCGACAAATAGCGCGGGCCACCCGCTTTCCATCCGCGGCTCGTTACTGCTTTGTCCGTTCGCGGCGCGACAATATTTTCCGCGGATCGATTTCACCGATATTGTTGAAGATATAATCAGGCCGATAGGGAAACCTGTCGGCCATTTTGCGCGTCGTCACCCCGGTCAGCACCAGGCAGCAGGTCATTCCCGCCTCGAGTCCGCCCACGATATCCGTGTCCATGCGGTCGCCGATCATGAAACAATTTGCCGAATGGACCTTGATGTGCTTGCGCGCCCAGTACATCATGGCCGGGTTTGGTTTACCGAGGAAATACGCCCGGACTCCGGTGACCCGCTCTATCGGGGCGACAAGCGCCCCGCAGGCGGGAACGGGTCCCCGCGGTGTCGGCCCGGTGATGTCCGGGTTGGTGGCGATAAACCGCGCTCCCTCCTGAATAAGAAACGTCGCCTCCATTATCCGCAGGTAATCGTATTCGTCCGTTTCTCCGACGATGACGTAGTCGGGTTTGTCCTTGGTAATACGTATATTGTGCCGGTCTAGTTCTTCGATGAGACCGCGCCCGCCGATAACATACGCCGAACCGCCAGGCTTCTGGTACTCGATGAATGTCGCGGTGGCCATTGCCGAGGTGTAAAAATGCGTGTCGTCCGCGTCGATTCCCATGCCGTGCAAGCGTTGCCTGAGTTCGCGCCGGGTGTGGTACGAATTATTGGTTATAAAAAGATACGGATACCTGCTCTTCTTCAGACGCTCAACAAAATGCTTCGCTCCCGGTATAAGCGTATTTCCCTTATTGATGACTCCGTCCATGTCGATCAGGAATGCCTTTTTATAACTGTCATCGCGCGTAATACCTTTCACGGTGCACTCCTTTACCTGTATTAATAGAGATGCCGCGGAAACCAAAAATGCGGGTTCGCCCGCGGCGGAGTCGATAAATCCTTGCGTTCCCCGCATATGCCCGGGCCGCAGCCCCTCGACAAGACTCCACGGTCACATCGAAATATTGTTGCATTTCCATCGCCGTTTATCAAATATAATTCATTCGCATTATATTTTGCGCAATGACGCGATTTCGCATGGTCATGCCGGAAGCCTTCGATTTGGGTCTGTCCGCCCGAACGGGCGATAATAAGCGGTCCCCACAGACGGCACCCGGGAGAACGGAATACCGCCGGTTCGCAAGGCTCTGGGCTGTCTTGAATTAATCGCGCAAAAACCAAGCGTGCGGGGTCAAAAAAATGGAGGCCGTATAATCTCCTTCCATTACGGTAACCATGGGTGGACGACGGGGCTCGAACCCGCAACCACTGGAGCCACAGTCCAGGGCTCTGCCATTGAGCTACATCCACCATGACACGCCGGAAAAAGAAGAGCTTTTCCCGGCGACGCTTATACTAAAATCAGTCGGTGGACTGTCAAGTTTTTTTCGGTCTGAAAACCAACGTCGAAGGTGCCATGCAGATGAAACAGTACTTTCCCTCCTTGATTTTAACTGCCTGTATACTCTCCCCGCTTCCCTGCGCATACGCCGATTGCGAAAAGGGCGACTGCACCAATGGCCTGGGCACCTTTTTATGGATCGACCAGACGGAATACTCCGGCGAATGGAAGAACGACACGCAGCATGGTCGGGGTATAATGAAATGGCCCAACGGAGACCGCTACGAGGGGGATTGGCAAAACGGCCGCAGGCACGGAAATGGCGTTTATTCGAAAAAAGACGGTTCGCGCTACGAGGGCTCCTGGCGCGACGGCGCCCCGCACGGGACCGGAACGATGCGATGGGCGAGCGGCGACACGTACCGCGGTCAGTGGAAAAAGGGGCTTCGGCACGGCAACGGGACCTACACGCTGCGCAACGGCAAAAGCGTCACCGGCGAATGGAAAGACGACCGATTCGTGGAGCAATGACCCCTGCGGGCACGCGGTTGTTTATTGCAGTCCCGTGTACAGCAGACTGAGCGGATCGACGAACACCCCTTGTATCGAAAATGACACGTGCAGGTGCGCCCCCGTCGAAAGCCCCGTGTTTCCGACATGGCCGATAAGCTCTCCCGTGTTGACTTTCTGGCCCTCTTTAACCGCGAAACAGTCCAGATGCATGTACGAGGAGAATATCCTGGCGCCGTGGTCGATGACTATGTAATTCCCCTCGTAATACATCGGTTGGGCGATCGCGATCCTGCCTCCGGCAATGGCGAATACCGGGTCTCCCCTCTCTCCCCGAAGATCGACGCCTGAATGGGCGTTGGTGGAAGGTTCCAGGTAAAAACGCTTGCCTCTGGCGACCTTATAGCGCTGGTACTTGCGGCCTGCCCAGAACGGCGAGGTGATGAAATGATCGTCCCGCGGGTGGGAGATGGGACCTTTCAGGAATCCCGATGTATTTTTATTGAAGACCTCGCGTTTTCTCCGGGAGCATTGCTCTATAAATGCCACGACATCGGGCGGCGGTACTATGCTGATATTGGAAAAGCGCCCCAGGTCGATCGCCCTGGTGAATTTCATAAACTCGGTCCGTTTTATCGTTATGTGGAAATAGTGAATGGTCCTGCTTGCGCCCTGCTCCCAGGAGACGGTAATCGTCTTTTTTCCCTGTTTTCCATCGGGCGCTATCGCGAACAATCCAGCGTATCCCCAATCCCTCCTGACAACCGGGACCGTGCGACCGTCATATTCCATCTGCGGCAAAGGGAATTTCACTTTTGAGGGGATGATGATTTCCGCGTTTACCGCGTTTCCCTGCGCGAACCGTCTCGCCCGGAGGGCGAGCTTGAAAAGGCCTCTGTCCCACTCCATGCGTGCGGCATCCATGGGCGCGTAGTGGTAAGGTTTCTTTTCAACATATCCCGGCCCCTCCGTTATACCCATTCCTGAAAGCCCGGGGGAGATGAAGATACAGGCAAGCATGGAAGTCAAGAGCTTGATCGTTATACGATTATGCATCGATATATGGCCGCCGAATCTAATTTAATCTTTTCCCGCCACGATAAGACAGAGCGCCAGAGCGCTCAATATCGCTTTGGGTACGAACGACGGTACCAGCGCATACTCCTGGTCTTTGCTTCCGTCGGCGCTACGCTCCGAGCAGTGTTCGTTTGCGCCCTCGGGGCCGAGGCCGTCGATTGTCGGCACCGACCGCCAGGTGAAGTTTCCATCGCTCAGCCCCCCGCGCGCCACGGGTTCGGCCTCCATTCCCATCAAAACGGCGGCCCGCCGGTAATACCCGAAAAGCCGTTTCGTCGCGTCGTTTTCCTGCCAGGCCGGATTTTTCCTGAGGACCTTGACCGATGTGCGGCATCGAAATACCCCATCCGCCGAGGCGACGGTCGAAAGTCCGTTAATTGCCGCAAGCCCTTTCAGGCCCTGTGCCAATACCTCATGCTCGTATGCCCGTATCTCTCCCACGGCCTCGGCCAGATGGGCGACCCTGTTTATCGCTATGCCGCCTTCGATATAGCCTATGTTTACCGTCAGCCCCTGTTCATAGTCGGTAAGTTCTGAGACGCGAAGTACCGATTCCGCAAGCTGCACGATCGCGTTCGCGCCCTCCCTGTGGCTCACTCCCGCGTGCGCGCCCTTCCCCGTCGCGACTATCCTGAACACCGCCCGGCCCTTTCTCGCCGTCACGAGTCGAAAGGCCCCGTCGCGCATGTCGCCGCCCTCAAATACAAGGCAGGCGGCTCCGGCCGGACCGATCCGCTCCACGCAGAGCGCACCGAAGTCGTCCGATTCGGTTTCCTCCGTGGCGTCGAAAAGCAGCACCCACGAAACGGCCCCGAAAATACGCGGAGCGACGGCCAGAAGCGCCTCGAGCATCATAAGCATTACCACCGTACCGCCCTTTATGTCGTTCGCGCCAGGGCCATAGACCCTGTCTCCCTCAATGCGGAACCTGAAATCGTTGTCCCGTTCTTCATCTTCCGTAAAGACCGTGTCGAGGTGGGAGACGCAGCCGATTCGAAGCGCTGACGTACCGGTACGTGTAAGAACAAGATGGCTGCCACATTCGTCGCCGTGCGCGGAAGGTACGTATTCCGCCTCGAAACCGAGCCTGCCGAAGAGTTCGGCCGTGTAGCGCCCGAGGCGGTTCACCCCGGAAGCGTTACCGGTGAAACTGTTGATGGCGATCATCTCCCCGAGTATCGCGATGTAGCGCGGCATCCCCTCCTCGAGGAATGCCCGCATGCGCGTTATTTCATCTCCGCTCAATCCTTCCATATGGCTCCTTTGTGCGTCTCCGAAGGGCCGTCACCGCCGTATTTTCGCCGCCTTCGGGAATATCCGGTCGCGATAATAATAGAGCAGGCCCGTCGATGTAAGCAGTATTCCCAGAATCGACGGCACGAAGGCCGTGATAAGCGTAACGGCCATGTACGCGCAGTAAAACGCTATCACGATTATAATGCTGTACGGATACAGCCATGCCCGGTACGGACGCGCTGCGTCGGGGTATTTCTTTCTCAATACCACGACCGACCATACCGTCATGATATTGAAGACCGTTCCGGTGAAGCTGAAAAAATCGATAATCGTTTCATACGAATGCTGCGCCGACGCAGCGAACAGGAGAAGCACGCCGGCCCAGAGGCCCTGAAAGAGCATTGAGTAATTCGGCGTTTTGTATTTCGGGTGTATCTCCGCGAACTTTTTAAAAAAGAGGCCGTCGCGCGCCATCGCCTGCCAGGTGCGCGCCTTGCAGAGTATCTGCGTGCTGACGTTCCCGAAGGTATTCACCATTACCGCGATCGATATCATGGCCCCGCCGACGCCACCGATCGCCGCCTGCATCGCGTCCACCGCTATCCAGCTCGACCCCTTAATGGCATCGACCGGAAGCTGGTACAGGTATGCCGAATTTGCGCCGGCGTACAGTATCAGGACGCCCGCAATGCCGATAAACAACGACAGAGGCAGGTTTTTCCGCGGATTTCGGACCTCCTCGGCCACATACGTCGCCCCCTCCCATCCGCTGTAGGCGAAAAAGGAATAACGCAGCGCGGCGCCGACCGCGAGCACAGTTGCCCAGTTCCATTCCGCCGGCCAGAAGGGGGTCGAGAAATGCGAAAAGCTTCCCTGCGCGGTAAAACAAATACCGATCACCGCGCCGATCGCCGCTACCTTAATGAAGCTGAACACATTCTGGATCACGCCGCTCAGGAAGACCCCGGCGCAGTTTACCGCGGTGAGGAGTCCGATGGTCGAAAGCGCGACGGCGATGACCGCCGGCCCCGGCATCGGCACGCCGAAAGCGAGTGCATACAGCGCGCCCGAGTATTCGGCGAACACAAGTGCGACCGCCGCGATGGAGGCCGTCTCCGAAACGAAGAACATGGCCCAGCCGCGCAGAAAGGTAAACACCGGAGGATAGGCGGCGCGCAGGAAAACGTACGGGCCGCCGGATTTCGGCATCATTGCCACCAGTTCGGCGTAGCACATGGCGGCGAAGATGGTGATGACGCCGCCGATTATCCACACCAGCGCGAACAGCGATGTGCAACCGACCAGCGCCATTATGGGCCCGGGCGTGCGGAATATTCCCGACCCGATTATCCGCCCTATGACGATCGATACCGTTTCGAGGAAGCCGAGTCCGCGGCGCAGTTCGGTTTCCTCGGAGAAAATCGAAGGGCCGCAGCAGTCCTGCGCCGGCCGGCCGCCGGTCATCGAATACCTGTTTCTGTGAGGAACTCTCCCGCCTTCTCGTCGTACTTATTCCGATTGTTTCGGAAAGCGAGGGCGCGACCTGTGGAGAAAGCGGAAGATAGCTTTTTCGCGCTTTGTTTCGCGCACGACATCACTATCATATCGTCCTCCGTTTACCGTCGTCCTTAAAAAAATCAATCATTATTTCTTCGCCGCCATGGCGCAATTCGGCGCCTTGAAGTCAGCCGGTGCCCTGCGTGTGGCCAGCGCGGTCGGGATATATATGATTCAAGTAATCGTTACGCGTTATTATTCCAACGATCCTGCCGTCTTCGATTATGGGAATAAGACCGATCCCTTTTTTAAAGAAGATGTCCTCGAGCTCCCTGACGGTGGTGCATACCGTTCCCGTAATGAGCTTCTTCGTCATGTACGCCTTTACGGGAGCGTGCATCTGCGAGGCCTTTCTGCCTTTCATGATGTCCCTGAGCGTAATGATCCCCGAAAGTGCGCCGTTTTCATCGACAACCGGCGCTCCCGTAAAGTTGGATGATTCGAGAAACATCGACGCTTCGAGCAGTGTCCACCCCTGCGACACGACCGGCACATCGCGCGTCATGAGTCCGGAGGCGACCGCCGCGGGCGCAAGCGATGAATCGATATGACCGATGAACTCGCGAAACACCTCCCCTCCGGTTCTTCCCTTGACGAGCGCGGACGAGGCCCGCTCGTGGCCCCCTCCGCCGAACCGCCTCATAAGATCGTTAACCGCTATGCGATCGTGCCTGCTTCGCGCAATGATCAGCACGCTTTTCTCGTCCTTAAAATTGAAAACGGTGAACAGCGCGTCCACGTCCTCTACGTCGAATATCTTTTCCACCACCGCGGCAAGCCCGCCCGCCTGCCGGTCCATTACGACATAGCTCAGGCCGACGAGGTTTCCCTGAAAGTCCTGGTACACCATTTCATTCAAGATCTGCTGGAAGAGCGACATCTGGTGCTCTTCCTTGAGCGACTTGAGCACCCTTGCCACGACCGCGAGCGAGGCCTTCTGGTCCATGAGGAACGAGGCCGCCATAAAGTCTTCAGCGGTGACGCTCTCATGTGTGAAGTTGCCGGTATCGGCGTAAATGCCGGCGAGCGCGATCGTGGCCTCGTCCGGTCCGAGGACGACGCCGCGACGTATGAGCTCTATCCCGAAAAAGGTGGTGTTGGCGCCGAAAGAGTTGCCGCACACGGTCGCGCCCGGGATGTCCGCCGAGTCCGCAGGATGATGGTCGTAAATGGTGACCGTCCCGGTGCGCGCGCCGATCAGCGAGGCGAATTCCTTGACTCTCCCCATGGAGCGCGTGTCCACAACGATGACGTTTTCAACCGGTCCGCTCTTTACCTCCTCGATTTGACGGAAATCAATGACCGGCTGGTAGATATTATAGAGGTTCTGCGCTACCGGATGGATGAGCCTGCTGCGCACCGCCACGTACCCGGGGTTAAGCCGCCGTGCGAGGACCATCGAGCCGATGCAGTCCAGGTCCATGTTTGTATGGCCGATGATGATGTTCATGCGCGGCCCGACCCGGCATCAAAGGCCGTTTCCGCGGTTTCCGTCTTCATGCCTTCATGGTTGTTCGGATACAGTACGGTGACGTTTTTCATTCCCGCCGCAAGGAGCGCGTCGGTAACGGCGGCAATATCGCGCGTCATGTCGAGGCAGGCCCCGGGCCATGATCCGGCGAGGAACGACGATACGGAATAATCTCGACAGCCGGACGATCCCTCAATATCGGCTATGATGAAGACGTTTTCAAAACGCACGCTCAGCCGCACCTCCGACACAGTCGACGCACCGGTCCGACATCAATCCGGCGCTTTTCCGGATTAGTATGTCAGAGTGCATCAGGTGTGTCAACCGAAAGGGGGCCTGGCCGCGGCCACCTGTTCCGTTTACAGGCGGGCGATTAGGCTTTTAAGCGGCGTTTCGAACGAGGAGCGCGCGAGGTTTTCGACGATCCGGATGTTATGGGACCGTTGAACGTCTTGCCGCTGGGGCCGGCGTTGTGGTACTGCGCCGCAAGGAGCGGGTTCCCCCCGGCCATTTGGAGACACCGTTTGAGGATGGCGGTGCCGGTCATGATGTTGAGACAGGGCCAGTAGAGATCCCCGGCATCCCCGCGGTACCTGAAAGGCATAACCTGCACGAGCCCGCTCGTCGATTATTTCGATGCCGCCGCCGGATTTATCTTCATGGCGTAGATCACCGCTTCCTCTTCCATGCAGAAATACTCGTGCCGCCGCCACGCGTCGATCATGTCGGTGTTGTGTTTGCTCATGAAGTGTTCGTTCTCGCCGGTGATGAGCATCATGTACGCCTTCGGCTTCGGATCGAAGCTGACGATGATTCTGGGGGCCGATGCGAGGTCAGCGACGAACGGCGGCGCGACCTCCGAAAAGCGCGCGCGATTGTTCGTCTCGCCGTCGCCCTCGAAGGGGAACGGCCCGTAGTTGACCAGCGGCCTGAACAGCGCCGACTTGCCGAGCACGTGGTCGAAGCGTATTACGTGCATCTTCCCCCATGCCCATTTGGAAGGCTCGGCCGTCCCGAAGTGTTTCGCCAGGAGCGTACACGTCTCGCCGAAGGCGCGCGTCGCTATTTCGGCAATGCCCTCCTTTTCCGGGGTCAGGACATCGTCGAAGAAGACGCTTCCATTTTGGACCATATCGAGTAAACGCTCCATGCTGACATAGCGCTCGCTTATGTATTCTGTCGCAATTTCTTCTCCCAGTTCGTCCGCCAGGGTCTGGTAGGCCAGGCGCACGTAAAAGGTATTGTAGATGGATGCACCGGCCGAATCGACGGCGCTGTTTCCGTCCCATGCCAGCAGCAGGTCGCGGGCCTTCTTTACCGCTTCGTCCCCGGCGTCGATCTTTACGTGTTTCTTGACTGCATCCTGGATCTTCCGCGCGAGAACCGTTCTGGTGTCGGTCTGGGCCTTTTTCATGTATTCAACGTCGATGCCCTTTTTATCGCGCAGCATGCGCGCGATGTTCTCGTACCGGTAGCCAGGGGCGTAGGTGCCGTTGAGCTCGTACGGATAGTCCTTAACGTTTTTGTTGTTGGCGGTGGCGAGAAAGCCGCGCGCCGGGTTTTTGACCATAGGATATTTGTCGTCGGGCACGTTGCCCTTCCAGTTGCGATGCACTTTTTCACCGTCCTGGATCAGGTTCCCCGTCCCCTTCTCGCGCAGCGGCAGCGATCCGATCACCCGAAATGCGATAGTGCCTCTGTCGTCCGCATAAGCCAGGTTCTGCGGGGATATGCGTATGGCTTTAGCTCCCCGCATGAATTCCTCGTAATTTTTAGCCGTATTCATTTGCAAAAAGCCCCGGTAATCGATGGCGTCGAAACCCGTCCAGTCCAGGCTCACATCGAAGCCGAGGTCCTTGAAGACCTCGGTGAGAATGGGCTTTTTGCCCGCGTAGTAGATGCTCTTCGTAACCGGGTCCTTGCCCTTTATTGCGAACACTTCTTTTCGCTCCGATAGCGGAATCTCCTTCCCTCCATGACGATAGGTCTTTTTGTCCCAGTTTATCGTTTCTTTAAACAGGTCGACCATGTCCGCGCCCTGGTTGGTAAGCCCCCAGGCGCAGTTTTTATTATACCCCGAGGCGATAAACGGGAGGCCCACAACCTGGGCCCCGGTCGCCTCGAAATCGCCAGCGCGAACCCGTATCAAATAGAAGTCGTTGGGGAGCTTTGACTGGTGAACCTGCATGTCGGTGCAGAGGATGGCCCCTCCATGCGCCGTGAGCGCGGGACCCACGGCCCAGTTGTTCGACGCCGAACGGCATCCGAGCAGCCAGTCGAGCTTTTTTAGCGCTATTGCGAACGCCGCATCGCCCGCGCGGGAAGAAGCGATATCATCGACGATGGTCGGGGTGCCGGCCGGGATGAGGCCGAGGAGCTTCGATCCCTTCTCCGTGCCGAGTTTTTTGAGTATACGATGATAGAGGAGCTCGTGCTTCATATTGTAGGCCAGGCTCCAGTTCAACATCATGCCCACCAGCGCCGAGTCCGAGATCTCCCACTTCTCCTTCTTCATGCCCAAAAGCTTCATGTAGGCGTTCGGGCCGTTTTTATCGAGGTAATAATTGACGCCGTCAACGTATCGCTGATTGAGCGCGCGGAATCGCGGGTCGAGTTTTTTCGCATAGTCCTTCGCGCGTTCGTTGAAGCCGACGCCGCGCAGGAAGATGTCCTTGGAAAGCTCCTTCTCGCCGGCGAACTCGGAGATTCTGCCCTGGCCCACCCTGCGCGTGAATTCCATCTGGAACATGCGGTCCTGGGCGTTTACGAAGCCCCAGGCGAAGAAAAGGTCTTCCATGGTCCGCGCCGTCACGGTGGGCACGGCATAGCGGTTACGCTCGACGTTGACGGGGTGCGAAAGTCCAGGCGCGGTGATGTCCGAAGTATAGTTCGGCAGGCCGTTTCTCAGAAAACAGTAGGCGCCTGCGATTACGAGGATTATGACGAGTGCGATGACGATAAGCAGCTTTTTCATTGCCGACCTCCTGGTGGATGAAGCTTTATACACTGCGGTGGAAGGTTTGTCAAGCGAGGGGAAAGACGAAAAATTAGCGATATGCCGGCAATGCCATGCCAGGTTGAATCGATACCACTGAGAGCGGTTGAACCTTCTGGTCGAGGCTCGGCAATCCCCGAGAAGCACCCTGAAATACGGATATCATGGCAGCCGCCAGCGCACCGGGCGCGTTCAGCATTCGCTGTGAGGCCACTTTGCCATTCAGGCTGATATATGCTGACGCTCCCCCCAAAACCGCGTTGATCACCGCCGAATAACCGTCCGCCCTTATATACGAACCGTGCTCGTCCAGACGCCTCTGCACGCCAGACAGGAATCGAACCTGTGACCCACAGCTTAGAAGGCTGTTGCTCTATCCGACTGAGCTACTGGCGCGTATTCGGGGTGATAGGATTCGAACCTACGACACCCTGGTCCCAAACCAGGTGCGCTACCGGACTGCGCTACACCCCGCGCTGATTGAATCCTGATATATCCCGCGAAAAACCGTGTCAACAGAATTTTTCTCACGCTGACGTACGCGCAGATCTCAGGAAATGCGGCCCCACTCTTTTTCTATGAGGCCGCGGACGTGGCCGATGAACGCATCTTTCGAAACGCGCTCGACCTCGCTCCCGCGGCGAAGCTTCACCTCTATCTCGCCATCCTTGAAAAAACTTTTGCCGACGGTTACCCGTACGGGCATGCCGATGAGATCCGCATCGGCAAACTTAACGCCCGGGCTCGCCTTGCGGTCGTCGTAGAGCACCTCGATCCCGGCGTTCGAGAGCATCCCGTAAATCTCATCAACAGCGGAGATTTCATCCTCTGATTTGGCGATACCGACAAGGTGCACCTGGAACGGGGCGACGGTCATGGGCCAGGAGATGCCTTTATCGTCGTTGTGCTGTTCGATGACCGCCGCCATGGTGCGATTTATGCCGATGCCGTAGCACCCCATTATCGGATGCGCCGCCTTGCCGTTTTCGTCGAGCACGGTGAGGTTCATGGACTTTGTATATTTATAGCCCAGCTTGAAGATATGCCCCACCTCGATGCCCTTGCGCTCGTCCAGCGCCGCGCCGCACTGGGGGCACGCATCACCCTTTACGGCCGAGGTGATGTCGGCCTCCTGTGCAATAATGAAATCCCTGCCGGGGTTGACCCCCGTGTAGTGTTTGTCCTTCTCGTTCGCCCCGGTGATGGCGTTCCGAGCCGGGCGGATACCGAGGTCGAAGATCGTACGCACCGGCTTTTTATTGACCGGCCCCGCGAAGCCGACGGGCGCCGAGGTGACCTGCTCCACGACCGCATCGGTAGCAAGCTCCACTTCAAGCGCGCCGAGGGCGTTTTTAAGCTTTACCTCGTTGATCTCCCTGCCGCCGGGCACCACCGCCATTACCGGCTTGCCGTCGGCGAGATACACAATGCTCTTCAGAAACGTGTCGGCCCCGCATTTAAAAAAGACGGCCAGATCGTCTATGGTCCTGACGTTCGGCGTGTCGACAACGCGCAGTTCCTCCAGTTGGTCCGATTTCGCGGCCTCGCTCCTGCGGTACTGTGCGCGCTCCTGGTTGGCTTTGTAGCCGCAGGCGGCGCACAGCAGCAGCACCTCCTCGCCCACCTCGGATGCCACCATAAACTCCTCGGAGGTGCTTCCGCCCATGGAGCCCGTGTCGGCCTCGACCGGAATGGTTTCGATCCCGCAACGGCTGAATATGTTACGGTACGCCTTGCGCATCGCCTGGTACGAACGCTCGAGGCCCTCCTCGTCCATGTCGAAGGAATAGGCGTCCTTCATTATAAACTCCTTGCTGCGCATCACGCCGTAGCGTGGCCGGATTTCGTCGCGGAACTTTGTATTGATCTGGTAGGCGTTAAGCGGCAGGTCGCGGTACGATGATACTATGGAGCGCACGGCGGCCGTGAAGGCCTCCTCGTGCGTGGGGGCCAGGGCGTATTCCATTCCGTTGCGGTCTTTTATGCGGATCATCTCCTTGCCCATGGCCTCCCAGCGCCCCGACTCCTTCCAGAGGTCGGCGCTGGTGAGCTCGGGCATGAGGAACTCGAGCGCGCCGGCGCGCTCCATTTCCTCGCGCACGATGTCGGTGATCTTGCGTAAAACGCGGAAGCCGAGCGGCAGGTACAGGTACATGCCCGCGGATTCCTTTCTGATCAGGCCGGCCCGAAGCATCAGCCGGTGGCTCATCACAACCGCGTCGGAGGGGTCTTCCCTGAGAGTCGGCACGAGGTATCGGGTGAATCTCATAATGGCAGTCGCGCTCCTGAATGTTATCTGTTGGGACGACAATTCCCGGGGAATAGCCTGTCATTGCGAGCCCCGGGCGTATCGTGGACTGGAAATCTCTTTACACGAAGCTCCATAAACCGGCGTACCGTCTTTTGAGATCGCCGCGTCGGCCTGCGGCCTCCTCGCGATGACGTGTTTCTCGCGACATCCTGTCATTGCGAGCCCCGGGCGTATCGGGGCGTGGCAATCTCTTTATTGGATCAAGTTCCGAAAATTTCGGCCTTTTCCCTTCCTCGAGATCGCCACGTTTCACGAGACAGTATATTCCCCGCGACTTTTGTCACTCCCTTTTCTGTTCTGATTACACAACAGCGTCCTGATTGACAAGAATAAATTATCCTTTCACGCCGGCAATTGATTATTAACATTTTCTTGATATATTCATCATAAATGCTTTAATAATACCGGATTATAAGGATACAGTAAATTATCCACTACCGGACGGTCTATATGTAACCGCGGCCGGGGTGAACGGAAGGGATCGGTCCGATGGAAGAAAAAATCTCCGTAAAAAACCTTACATTCTATTACGGGAACAATCCCGCGGTCACCGAAATAAGCCTCCCGGTGTATAAAAACACCGTCCTCGCGCTCATCGGGCCGTCAGGCTGCGGCAAATCGACCTTCATCCGGTGCATCAACCGCATGAACGACATCATCGCCAATACCCGCGTGGAGGGGGAGCTCCTTATCGATGGCATGTCAATCTACGACCGCAACTACGATGTGACACGGCTCCGCCGCAGGGTCGGCATGGTCTTCCAGAAATCGAATCCCTTTCCGAAATCCATCTTCGAGAACATCGCCTATGGCCTGCGCATAAACGGGCTGAAAAACCGCTATGATATAGAGAGCCGCGTGAAATCCTCGCTCAAGAACACCGCTCTCTGGGAAGAGGTGAAAGACCGTCTGAACGAGTCAGCCCTCGAGCTTTCGGGCGGCCAGCAGCAGCGCTTGTGCATAGCGCGCACCATCGCCATCGAACCGGAAATCATTTTAATGGATGAACCCGCCTCGGCGCTCGATCCCATTTCCACACAGAAGATCGAAGAGCTCATCCAGGACCTCAAGAAGCGGTACACCATCGTTATCGTGACCCACAACATGCATCAGGCGGCCCGCGTGAGCGACTACACGGCGTTTTTTTATATGGGAAGGTTGATCGAGCTCAACAGGACCGATATCATATTCACAAAGCCCGACAACGAAATGACTGAAAACTACGTAACCGGAAAATTCGGTTGATCGAGGAGGACGAAATGCCCACCCACCTGGAACAGAACCTGGAGAACATCCGCAGCAAGGTCTTCGAGATGGCCGATATCGCCATAGAGGCTATCGGGCGTTCGATCCAATCGCTCAAGAAAAGCGACGTTCGCATGGCGGAGGAGGTTCTGCAGCGCGACACAGTGCTCGACCAGCTCGAAATCGCCATCGACGAGGAATGCATACGGATACTCGTCACCAGACAGCCCGCCGCGGCCGATCTTCGTCTGGTGCTGTCACTTTTAAAGATCAATACCGACCTCGAACGCATCGGCGACCTCGCGACGAACATCGCGCGCGAGACCATCCGTCTCGACGGCAAACCGACCCTCAAACCCCTCGTGGACCTGCCGGTCATGGCGAAGATGTGCATCGAGATGATCAAGGACTCGTTCCAGGCCATAACCGAGAAGAACGTTGCGCTCGCCAAAAGCGTAATTGGCCGCGACAGGGACATCGACGACCTCAATACTCAGGTTTACCGCGAGCTCATCTCGTACATGCTTGAGAACCCGCATACCATCACCCAGGCGCTCGGGCTCATCATGGTATCGAAGGCCCTCGAGCGTATTGGGGACCACGCGACGAATATCTCCGAAAAAGCTGTGTACATCATCGAAGGCCTGGATATACGCCACCAGTAAGCCCGAAAAAAGGCGGCACTGCCCATGAAGAAAAAGATTTTTGTCGTCGACGACGAGAAGGACATCCAGGAAATCCTGAAGGTGAACCTCTCGCTTCAGAACTTCGACGTGCGCGTGTTTTCCTCCGGCGAGGATGCCCTGGCCGAGCTTAAAAACGGCCTGCCCGACCTTATCCTGCTCGACATCATGATGGATGGGATGGACGGTTTCGAATTCTGTAAAACGCTGCGTACGAACGCCGATTACAGGGATGTCCCCGTTATATTTCTCTCGGCCAAAACCGAGGAGTTTGACAGGGTCCTCGGGCTCGAGCTCGGTGGCGACGACTATATTTCAAAGCCATTCAGCATTAAGGAGATCGGCGCCCGCGTCAAGGCGGTGCTCAGACGGACCGACACCATGACGCGGCAGATACTCATCGAAAAGAAGATCGCCTACAAGGGCGTCGAGCTGTTTCCCGAGAAATACGCCCTCAAGATAGACGGCAAGAGCGTCAAACTCACCAAGACCGAGTTCGAGATACTCTTTCTTTTTCTCAGACACCAGGAGAAGATATTCACCCGCGACAACATCATCGACAGTATCCGCGGAGACGACGTATACGTGATCGATCGGACCATCGACGTGCATATAATGAACCTCAGAAAAAAGCTCGGCAAATATAAAAACATCAT
This sequence comes from Spirochaetota bacterium, assembly GCA_035477215.1. NCBI lineage: Bacteria > Pseudomonadati > Spirochaetota > Spirochaetota bacterium. The sequence continues at coordinate 214,513 of DATIKU010000058.1, forward strand.
TAGCACATTTTCAGGCGTCGGCTACGGCTTCAGGGAATAACCGCCGTACGGAGCAAGGTCGTGTTGAACAAATTCAGATATAAAATGATATTCTTTTATACGGCTTTGACGTTTGTCATCGGACTGTTCTTTTTCTTTTTTTTCATCGACCTGGCAAGGAACACTCACCTGTCTATCATCCGAAAGAACCTCGCCGAAAAGGCCAAACTCACGGAGGTCTTTCTTGAGCGCGGCGGCACCTTGCATGCGCGCGATTTTCGCGCGCTGAACGACGAGGTTCGACGTATCTCCTCGATAATCAATCTACGCGTCAGTGTGATCGATTTGAACGGGAATGTGCGCGGGGACTCCTCCCGGGACGTGGAAACCCTCGACAATCACTACTTCAGAAAAGAGGTCCGGCAGAGCATCGAGGAAGGCCACGGTGAGAGCATGCGCTACAGCAATTCCCTTCGAACCGAAATGCTCTACAGCGCCCTGAGGAGCAACGGTTATATCATACGTCTCGCAAAACCCCTGGATGAAATCGATCAGAGCGTGGCGCGCGTTCGCAACATCAGCATGTCAGTAATAGGCGGGCTCCTCCTTCTGGCGTTTCTCGTAAACATGGCCATCTCGAAGGTCATAACCAGGCCCCTCAACGAAACAATCGATTTCGTCGAGGATTTCGCCCATGGCGACCTTGCCAGGCGCATATTCAACTACAGCGACGACGAGGTGGGCAGGCTCCAGAAGTCGCTTAACCGCCTCGCGGACTCCATGCAGGACAAAATCAACACGCTCGTTCTTGAACAGAACAAACTCGAAGTCACAATCGAGAACATCAACGACGGCATCGCCGTTATCGATGGCAATAAAAAGATAGTGCTTTTGAACAAAGCCTTCAGCGTCCTTATGGAAATGAAGACCCGGCCTCACGGCAGGTATTTTTACGAGACGATCAGGAACAGCACCCTTAACGCGAGCATTGAAAGGAGCCTTGCTGACGGGGACAAATCGCGCTTCGAGATGGAACTGCTCAGCGGTGTGAGCCTGGAGGTCAATATCAACCCCATCCGCGAGGAGAAGACTCTGCAGGGCGTCCTCATCGTAGTGCACGACGCCACCGAACGCAAACGGATCATGCGCATAAAAACCGAGCTGGTCGGCAACCTTTCGCACGAACTCAAGACGCCGATCACCATACTGAAAGGATACCTGGAAACGATCCGCGAGCACCTTCACGACCCGGTTTCCACCGCCGGCTTTCTCGAAAAGGCGCTGCTCAACATCGACCGCCAGAACTCGATTATCAACGACATGCTCAAGCTCAATATGCTCGAGACCGCCCCGGTCTTCCCGCTTGAACAGATAAGCGTGGTCGACATCATCACCAACTGCGTCAATATCCTCGCACCAAAGATACGCGAGCGGGGCATTACCCTCGTACCCGAGCTCGGCGATTCCCGGCTGGAGGTCAAGGGCAACCGATTTCTTGTTGAGGAGGTCTTCTTCAACCTTATCGACAACGCCATTAACTATAACAGGCCCGGCGGGAGCATAGGAGTAACAGCCGAAATACGGCCGGCATCGCTCGTCATCTCCGTTACTGATACCGGAATCGGCATTCCCGAGGAATCACGCGAGCGCATTTTCGAGCGTTTTTACCGGGTGGATAAAAGCCGGTCGCGCGCGACGGGAGGCACCGGACTCGGGCTATCAATCGTCAAACACACGGTCGATCTGCTGGGCTGGGAGATCTCGGTAAAATCAGGCATTGCGGGAACGGCGTTCGTGGTTGAGATCCCGTATGCCACGTGACGGGGGGAGAGATTCAAATACCGGCAGGACTGAAAGAACAGCCTCTCACAGGTTTCCCTTCATCCGTTTGCGAAAACGGTACCGGGTGATAAGGCCCGCGAGGTTGAGGAGAAGAACGAGCATGATCAGGACTATCGCCGTACCGTACTGTATATGCCGCGTCTCGTCGATGTAAAGCCCGGCCGTTGCCATGACGAAAATATGGTACGGCAGGGCCATCACTTCACTGAATATCGAATCGGGCAGTGTCGGCGTATAGAAAGCCGCCGCGGTGAACATTATGGGCGCCGTCTCGCCGGCCGCCCTTGCGAGTGACAGCATCACGCCGGTGAGTATGCCCGGAAGTGCGTTTGGAATAACGATCTTGTAGATGGTCTGCCACCTGGTCGCGCCGAGCGAAAGCGACGCCTCGCGGAATGTTCTGGGCACCGTAATCAGCGCCTCCTCGGTCGAGCGTATGATGACCGGGAGGTTCAGGATGCCGAGCGTGAGCGATCCGGCGAGTATCGACACTCCGAAACCGAAATACACGACAAAGAGTCCCAGTCCGAACAGCCCGAACACGACCGATGGCACCCCGGCGAGATTATTGATGCCCAGACGGATGATCTTCACCATCCGGGGATTGCTGGCGTACTCGGAGAGGTAGATAGCGGTGACGATGCCGATTGGAATCGAAATTACCGAAGCGCCTACCATCAGATAAAATGTCCCCAGGATCGCGGGCAGAATACCGCCCTCCCGCATTTCGTTGCGCGGCATCTCCGTGAGGAAGCTGAGCGATATGGCCGACGCGCCCTCCTTGAAGATATATCCGAGCAAGAGCACGAGAAATACAAGTACCACGAAAGAAAAAAAACGCATCAGGGCGAACATCACCTTTTCTACGATGTCAGCCCTGTGTTTCAGCTTTCCAGCTTCTTTAAATGGATCCCCGCCCGAATGTGAAGTAGTTCGCACCATACAGCCTACATTTCCTTGAATTTATATTTGTTCGAAAGGTAATCGGCGATTATGTTAAAGATCATCGTGATAACGAAGAGAATGATAGCGATGGCAAAGAGCGCGTAATAATGGTCTCCCCGATGCGCAGCCTCCGCCATCTCCGCCGCGATATTGGCCGTGAGCGGCCGTATAGGATCGAATAACGACCCGGGGATGATCCCGGCGCCACCTGCCACCATCAGCACCACCATCGTCTCGCCGATGACCCTCGATATGCCCAGTATGATCGCCGTCCAGATTCCCGAGAGCGAGGCCGGCAGGGTGATGTGAAAGATTGTCTGCCACCGGTTCGCCCCCAGCGCATACGAGGCCTCCTTCAGGCTGATGGGGACCGAGGAAATGGCGTCCTCCGAGATGCTGGCGATGGTCGGGACCGCCATAAAGGCGAGCATGATGGCCGCGTTGGTCATGTTGAGCCCCGTGTCTATGTCGAAGTGGTTTTGTAGAAACGGGGCGACCACGACCATGCCGAAAAACCCGATGACTACCGACGGTATGGACGCTATGATTTCGATGACCGGCTTGATAATCTCCTTTGCCGTCGGATTGGCAAGCTCGGCAAGGTACACCGCCACTGCAAGGCTGAGCGGCACGGCGAAGACGCTGGCGAGCAGGGTTACCGCCAGCGACGCAATGATGAGCGGTGCGACACCAAACCGGGGGGGCGAATACGTGGGATACCAGCTCGTGCCGAAGAGGAAGTCGCTCACCCGGACTGTCTTGAACAGAGGGAGACCCTCGATCACAAGAAAGATCATGATCAGAAGCAAAAAAACCAGACAGCTCAGTCCGACCACGAAAAAGAGTTTGCTCAGGATAGCGTCGTACAGGATACTTCCCGTTGGAAAAGCCGATTTTTTCATTCTGCCTGTTTCCTGTGAAACCGCTTCATTCCGCTTTTTAATATGATCATACCGGCGCACAAATCTCAAGTCGTATTGTCGTGAACCATGTTTATAACCGGGGCTTTGCCGTGTCCCGTCCGCCTGTACCAATAACCCCCGATGGTGTTAACAAAATATGAAGAAAATATTTATAATTCATTTTGTCCCGCGCTTATCACAGGTCGTGACCAAAAAATACTTGATTTTGACGCAACCCGGGGTAGGTTCACCCAGTTGAATTATAGCCTGGCTGGGAATTAATCTTTCACACGGGGAACAGGAAGCGGTTTTTACATGAAATCCGGTAAAATGGCCGTAATTATCATGGTACTGCCCATCATGCTGGCAGGATGCGATGTTCCACAGGCGCGCTTCGCGTCTACAACGCACGATTTCGGCCAGACCGAACAGAACCGCGAGTTGCGGCACGTTTTCCGGTTTACGAACGCCGGAGGCTCGCCGCTTATAATTCACAAGATTCATCCCGGATGAGGCTGCACCGTTTTCCTTCTCTCCGAGAAGGAAATCCCCGCCGGCGGCGAGGGACGGATTGAAATAACGCTCGACACGGGGCACAGGACCGGAAAGATCGTGAAGCATATAACCGTCTACACCAACGATCCGCAAAAAACTTCCGTCCGGCTCAGCGTCGAAGCGACCGTAGCGAGACGGGAAAAGCCGCGCCGGGAGGGCCGATGAACAACACATGGGTAACGCTGCCAGGCTTACCCCTTCCGTTGGGCGCGAAGCTTGATAAAAACGGTGCGCAGTTTTCCATTTTCAGCCGCCATGCTTTTTCGGTCAGGCTGGTGCTTTTTGAACCGGGGAACGGCAAAAGCGGGGAGATATTGCTCGATCCCGTGTGCAACAGGACCGGTGATATCTGGCATATCTGGGTGGAGGGAATTCGCGAAGGACAGGCCTACGGCTATCGCATCGACGGCCCATACGTACCCGGCCGGGGCCACCGCTACAACCGCAACAAGCTCCTCCTCGATCCGTACGCACGTGCGGTAACCGGAAGCTTCAAGTGGGACCTTTCCGACGCCCGTGGCTTCGACCCGGATTCGCCCCTTGCAGATCTCTCGTTTTCGACGAAGGACAGCGCGCCTGCGGCTCCCAAGAGCATCGTTATCGACACGCAGTTCGACTGGTACGACCGCCAGATAGGCAACTCCTTCCAAAACAGCGTAATATACGAGCTCCATGTAAAAGGTTTCACTTACCATAAATCGTCGAACATTACGCACAGGGGCACTTTCAAGGGCCTTACGGAGAAGATCCCGTATCTGAAAGATCTCGGCGTAACGGCGGTTGAGCTCATGCCGATCCAGGAATTCGACGAAGACGAAAACACCCTTGTCAATCCGCGTACGGGCGAGCGGCTTAAGAATTACTGGGGTTACAGCACCTTCTCCTTTTTCGCTCCGAGGGGCCGGTACTCATCGGCGGGCTCATCGGGAGAACAATACGAAGAATTCAAGGAGATGGTGCGCGATTTCCACAACGCAGGAATCGAGGTGATCCTCGACATCGTATTCAATCACACCGCCGAGGGCGACCACCTCGGCCCCACCCTCTGTTTTCGCGGCATAGACAATTCCGTCTATTACATGTTAAAGGAGGACCGCCGCTACTACCAGAATTTCTCGGGGTGCGGCAACACCTTCAACTGCAACCACCCGCTGGTGCGCGATTTCATACTGGACTGTCTGCGCTACTGGGTCGTCGAAATGCATATTGACGGATTCCGCTTCGACCTCGCATCCATACTCGGCCGCGATCAGGACGGTAACATGTTGAACAATCCTCCCCTCATCGAGCGAATATCCGAGGACCCCATCCTGCGAAACGCCAAGGTAATCGCCGAGGCATGGGATGCGGGCGGCGCCTATCAGGTCGGTGATTTCCCCGGAAGGTGGGCCGAATGGAACGGCAAATTCCGCGACGACGTCCGGCGTTTCTGGCGGGGGGACGGCGGCTCAGTCGCCGGGTTCGCCACGCGGCTTGCCGGGAGCTCCGACCTGTACTGGGTCAAGGACAGCCCGCTGCACAGCATCAACTTCGTAACCTGTCACGACGGGTTTACGCTCAACGACCTTTTCTGCTATGGCGAAAAGCTCAACATCGAAAACGGGGAGGATAACCGGGACGGCGAAAACCACAACCTCGGCTGGAACTGCGGGCACGAGGGACCGGACGCCCCTCCGGAAGTGGAGCGCCTGCGCCGCCGCATGATCAAGAACATGCTCGCGACCCTGTTCGTTTCTCAGGGCGTGCCGATGCTTTTGGCGGGCGACGAGTTCAGGAGAACACAGCGCGGAAACAACAATGCCTACTGTCAGGACAACGAAATATCGTGGATCGACTGGACTTTTCTCGAAAAAAACCATGAAATATTCCGATTCTGCAAAAACATCATCCGATTCCGCATGGAGCACATCATCCTCCGAAAAAAAGGCTTTTTCAACGGCTCGACTGTCGAAGGCTTCACCTCCGCCGATATCGAATGGCACGGTCACGAAGGAAACGCCCCCGACTGGGGCGAGGACAGCCGGCAGATCGCCTGCCTTATCAGCGGCGAGTACGCGGTTCGCAAAAACGGCGAACCCGACAATGATATCTATATGGCCTTTAACGCTGGCGACAGGGACCTCGAATTCCTGGTCCCCGACGCGCCTTCCGGGCGTTTGTGGCGTATCGCGGTCGAAACCGCAAAGGACGCACCCGACGACATCCACGAAAATGGGAAGGAGCCCGCGCTGGGCCCCGGCACAATTAAAGTCGAACATCATTCCATGGTCGTTTTACTTGCGTGACGGTTTTTACCTGTTATTATTCCCCTCTTTCATGCCGAAAACTATACCAGAGTTGTTGCATAACCGGCAAATAACGCCGGTATCCTCCCGCCTGCGGCGGGGCGATGGCCGATATCGCCGGGATTTGCAACAGGTATGTTGTGTTGGTGCGATGTCGGCACGAATAGACTGATGTTCCCTTTTTTCGGGATATTGCGCCGATGAAGCGCGGCGGCCTCGCCATACAACGAGGCGCCCCGGCCGGGTATAGTTGTTGCCACGGCGACTCGTCTGCGGTATAATAGAAACATGAATACCATTCTCATTATAATCCTTATGGTCATACTCTTCATCCTCGCCTGGGCGCTTTTCGGCTCGGACGACCAGAGTTCGAAAACCCCCGGGGAAGGTGCCCAGCCAGAAGCGCTTCTAAGAAGAAGGGCCTCTGACAGGGAGATAGAGGAAAAATTCCCCGATCGTCAGGCTCAACCGCTACGACGCAAGAGCGACCTCGATTCCCTCGAGCACATGAAGGACATCTCCGGGGAATTTAAACTGCCGTATCTTACCGATGAAATAATAACCGAGACCTCGGGCTTCCGCGTCTACCGGAGGACGCTGATCAACGCCGAGATTTACGCAAAAAAGGGCGATTTCGCGACCGCCACATCCCTTTACGAGGGGGTCGTAGCGCGCATCAACGACCTGGAAACCAACCATAAAATTGAAGCGAATATAGAATACCTCAGGCGCTATCGCGAGTTTCTCAGCGCCAGGAAAAAAAAGGACGACCTCATCGAGGCCGCCTCGCCAAGGAAATCCCACGAATTGAAATTGAGCCTCGACGGCCCGCTCACCATACCGGACAGAATTCAAATAGGGATCACCGCACCGGCGCCGGCCGCTCCCGCCATCGACATCGACCAGATCGCCGAACAGATATCCCGCAAGCTCAACCTCGCCGGACCCGCTGCGCACGCCGATGAGGCCGAGCTCAACCGGTATCGCGACGAGGTAAACCGCCTGGACCGCCGGTTGAACGACCTTTCCGGAGATCTGGCCGCCCGCAGAGCCGCCGAGGAGGTCTATCGCAGGCCGACAATTATTGAGGCAAAGTACGAATCGCCCGTCCCTTTCATACTGGACCCCAAACCCATACTCGAGCTTCTCGAAAAGCTGCCGGCACGCCGCTCTCCCGAAACCGGCGATGATGCCGGGAAAACGTCTCCATCCGGAAAACAGCGGCTTCCCTCCGGTGCGGCCGCTTTGGAGGAGAGGGAGGAGTTCCGAAAAGAGACCGTCACCCGCGACGAAAAGGAGAGCCCGGATGAATGGGAGCTGCTCAGCAAATACGGGCGCGATGAAGAACAGCCGGCGGAGAACCTTTCGGATGAGGACATATTCGAAAAGATTATAAGCGAAGGCGCGCATAAGAGAAAGGATGACGTTGAAATCCTTGGCGACTCGAGGCCGGCCGATGAACTGGAGTACGATGCGCGCGACCGCGATCTGGAGCTTAAAAAAGAGGATGATGCGCGTTTTTATCGTAAATTTCTGCAGCATAACCGGCGCAAGGCGCGCGAGCTTCCGATTCTGAAGGTCAGTTACGATTTCTCCAAGCTTCCCGACGAATTCAGCCTCGCCCGAGAGAAGAACATTTTAGAGTACTCATACTACAAGTATAAACCGATGCTGGAACGCGCGGCGGAATACCTGAAAAAACGAAAGGTGAAGGACGCCATCAACTATTACAAGGTCGTCATGTCGCAGAACATCCCGCCCGAATTCAAAACCATGATTCGCAAGAACATCGGCGACCTCACCGAATATCTCGAAAAGTATCTCACCACCGATTAAAGGCTAATATCCGGTTTTCTCCTCGCAATCCCCATTTCGGTGGAATCCCCAAAGCCGGAAAGATAAGTTCAATCACCGCCGTCCCAGGGATTTTCAAAACGCCAAAAGCATCCGCCCGGTTTCAGCAGGCGATTTCGATTTTCGATGCGACATCGATCTCTCAATAAATTGATTTTTCAGCGACTGTCAAATGGGAACTTAAACGGGAGGCCCGTTGAGGCAGGACGCTTGCCAAGCACCGGATACCACTGAGGTCAGGTCTGCGCGCCCGGCAGGAGTCGAACCTGCGACCTGCGGATTCGAAGTCCGACGCTCTATCCAGCTGAGCTACGGGCGCATATATACCGCCGCGTCCGCAAGGCTGTCCGGACGCGATAGCCAATTAACGCACCGGGCGGGCCATTGTCAAGAAAAACACTCGGAACCAGGCCGCGCAGTCTGCCAACCGTGCCCAAATGGCTCGTCTCAATCGCAGCGCCCGGTGCGCGGCGAGGGAATGGCCGCTATGCTTCCACGCGATTGCGCCCGGCCTGCTTCGCCCTGTACAACGCCGCGTCCGCCGCTTCAATGAGCAGCCGCGGGGACGAGTCACGCTCCGCCGGCATGCCGGCCACACCGAGGCTTACGGTAAGCCTGTCCGATACGGCGGAATAACCGTGTGGGATGCCAAGCTCCTCGATCTCCCGGCGCATTGCTTCGGCGATGACGAGCGCCCCTTCGATGTCCGTATCAGGCAGTACGACCACGAATTCCTCTCCGCCGTAGCGCGCCACGAAATCTCCCGGCCGCTTCAGCGCCTCCGGCAGTGCCATCGCGACTTTCTGCAGCACCTCGTCGCCGGCGCGATGGCCGTAGTTGTCGTTGAAGAGCTTGAAAAAGTCAATGTCTATCATTATAAGCGCCAGAGTGGTCCGATTTCTCGCCGAACGCCGCCATTCGCGGTTTACAAATTCACTGAACCTCCTCCGGTTTGGAATCGCCGTCAGGTCGTCGAGGAAGGACAGGCTCTCCAGCATCAGGTTCGCGTCCTCGAGATCGCCCTTCTCCTCGAGCAGGGTTTCCACCTCCCTGAACGCCCGCGAGAAACGAATCGACAGAAGCATCGTCTGCGAGAACATAAAGAAGAACAATCCAAATGATGTCAGATAGGCTGTCTGGATAACCTGGTTATTGTGGAGCAGATCGTTAACTATTGCCGCGAAGAGAAAAATGAATCCCGCTACAAAAATCACGGCTCCTTCCCTGCCACGCGACGCGGCCTTAATCAATACGTACAACGCGTACACGCACCCGGCGACAATGAGCGCCTGAAATGCCCGAAGCGCATGCGTGAATACCAGCGCCGGCGTGAATACCACAACCGCAGTCAGGAGTATTGCCGACACCTGGTACGCGCGCACGATGCGCCGGTCGAACTCATCGGGAAAGAGTGAACGCAGAAACATGGTGAAAAACGCCGGGCCGCAGTATATGCTCGCATAGGACACCTTGACCAGAATTTCCCAGGGAATGGACGACCAGATATGTGTCAGATAGTATTGCCCGGAGGCCAGGCCCCGTACACCGATGCACATCCCGAACAGGCTGAAAAAGAGCGGCGATGGGTCCTTTCTGCGAAGCAGGTAAAGGCCGAAGTGGTACAAGGATATAATGAGGATGCTGCCGAAAAGAAACATCTCGAACGCGATGCTCTTTTCACGGATTACTCGGATATCCTCCTCGAGCCCGAACACTATACTGTTGGCGGGCCCGCCTCTGAGATGGTGAAAATTTGAGATAAAAAGCGCGACCTCCGCTCCACCCCCGCGGGAGGCGTAATCGCATACCCTTGGGACCCATTCAGGCTTCGACGCATCCGCACAGGTGCCGAAGGTTCCGCCCGAACATATCCGTTCTCCATCAATCATAAGTATATAGGCGGTGTCCAGGTCCGGAAAGCTGAAGGCGAGACGCCGCTCGCCCGGCGGGAGAATCAGCCTGAGGCGGTACGCGGCGTACCCGGTCCCGCCGGCAGTTTTGCCGTCGACAAGAATTTTATTCCAGCTTCCCGGCATGCGGACATACTGTTTCACCGGAGAGTTCGGCGCATGCGAGTTGCCAGGGGCAGATTGCCAGTGAAACTCCCATTCTCCGTCAAGTCGAACGACGCCGTCACGCTCAAAGTTCCATGCTCCCAGATCCATCAAGCCCTTCACGGCCTCCGGGACAACCGCTCCCCGCGCGCGATCACCACAGGCGCTTAACAGCGCCAGAGAAAACAGCACAAAACCAAGTCTTTTGATGCAAATGCCGTACATAAACCCCGCAACCAGCCAATCAGAGCCCATCCGAATATCCTGTTTTTGCGCACATGGAGCATGGTTTATTTCATTTTTTCTATTGCCCCGCACCGGCTCATATTGTGCGTATCCCCGCAATAGTCAGCTCACCGGCCTTTCATCCCTTTCTGATTTTCCTTCTATTCAAAGGCGTCCCCTCGTATGCGTGCTCGAGGACCATGAGCGCGTCGTCGTAATTGATCTCCTCCGGATTATAGATCTTGGCGCCGTCGCCCTGGGCGGTACGCGCTATGTCCGCGAGCTTCTCCTTCGGCACCATCCGCCTCCCCTCGCGGTCGACGATCTCTTTCAGAAAGCGCGCGTGCCGGCCGCCCGTCGCGTCGTGAAGGTCCTGATTGAGCTTTCGAATGTATTCTATGGTCTTCTCCGGGCGCAGTTTTGCCGGAGTCGCCGCGTACACCTCGGGGCCGGCAAGCGCGAACAGCAGTTCGCCGATTTCTTTGGCCCGCTTGTGCATATTGTACTCGAGGCCATATGGCAGGAAAAGACTCATGCACACGCCGTGCGGCACGGCGCAGGCTCCGCCGGTCGCGTGGCCGAGGTTGTGGACCATGCCAACCATCGAGTTTGAAAACGCCATTCCGGCAAGGATCGCTCCGTTTGCCAGGTCGAGCCGTCCCTGCAGGTCGCCCGGCTTCTTTATAACATTCAGGATATTGCCGCTTATAAGACGTATGGCGGTCAGCGCCATCGCGTCGCTCAGCGGATTTTTGGCCAGGCAGTAATACGCCTCGCATGCGTGCGTCATCGCGTCCATGGCGGTCGGTGCCGTAAGAAACGGCGGCAGCGTTTTCGTCATGCGAGAGTCAAGGAGCGCGATATCGGGAAGCAGAAAATACGAGGTAAAGGGTATCTTTACCTTTTTTTTGTGATCGGCTATGACGGCGACAACCGTCACCTCGGAGCCGGTCCCCGATGTGGTCGGTATCGCGATCATCGGCTTTAGCTTCCGCTTGACCGCTCCCGCGCCCTCGTAATCGAGGATATTGGCCCCGCCGAGCGAAACGAGTATGTTCACGCCCTTGGCCGTGTCGAGCACCGAGCCTCCGCCCACAGCGATGATCGAATCGCACTTTCTGGAACGATAGAGCTTCGCCGCCGCGTTGACGATCGTGTACTCGGAATCAGGCGGCACCTCGTCGTAGACCGCGCTGACTTTGGCCTTCGATCCCTTCATCGCGCTGTTTACCATCTTGATGAGGCCGGCCCCCGAAACGCCCCTGTCGGTGATGATCATCGGTCTGGCCACACCGAGGGACGACAGCATTGAAGGTATCTTGTCGAGCGCCCTGTGACCGGCGACCGTTTTTACCCTTGCACAGAATTCATAATAATCTGGAAGAAACATGGCGGACTCCTTTTCGTTCAATTTTTCCGAATCTGCGACATTCTCAGAAACCCAGCAGCGTGCGCGTATAGATCACGATCCTGCCTACGTGCTTACGCACCGGCGATAGCTCCGACCATTTCGGATATCGCTTCACCGCAAGGGAGGCGATCAACTTTGGAAGCAGGTACACCTCCACCAGATCCAGCACCCGGACCACGGCGAGCGCATCGATGAGGTCCCCGTCCACCACGAAACGGTTTCGCGCGAACGCGACCGACGTGGACTCCTGGAAGGTGAAGACCAGGATCGCCGACTCTACGCTCTTGATGCTCATTGTAAGGGGGATCCTCTTACCCTCGGGGTTCCACCCCAGGTACCTGGCCCTGCCCTTCGCGTCGCGTCCCACTATCATCCAGGGCCCGTGCGGATGCACTCCAAGCGCGAACGCGAAACCATCCTTCAAATTCTTAAATTCCTTTTTAACGGTTTCATCCACCCTGCACGCCGCCTGTATCGCCCTGCCGACGACAAAGAGCATGACCGCGATATAGATGCGCTTGATCGTCTTTCTTCCAGGTTTTATCTCGGGATAGCTGTCATAATTCATGATATGCTCCGCTTATAATAGATTTGACGCACGGCTCACTTACCGTTCCATGCCCGGCCGATTACAGCCCTGCACTCTTTTTCCGAAAGTTTCGACGGGCTCGCCTTGACCGCCTCGCGCACCGCCTCGTCCAGCCGCTCCTGTGTCACTCCGAGCTCTTTAAGACTTCCCGGCATCATGCCTCCGAGATCGGCGAACATCCCGTCGATCGCACCGAGGGCTGCCTTCGCGCGGCCGGATACGGGGGCGGCCGAGAACATCTCGGGGCCGGCAAGGGCCAGGCACAACTCCTCGCGTATGCCCTTTTTCTCCGCCAGACGCGCTTTCAGGAGGGCTTGGACAAGAAGCCCCATGCATATACCCGGGTTGATGCCCGTGCCGCCGGCAAGCGCTTCGGCGAGGTGGTGCGCCATTCCCGCCGGCGCGTTCGAGAAGGCGATCGCTCCGAGTGCTGCGGCATTGGCCACGGCGACCGAGCTCTTTTTGTCCGATGGCTTTTTAACCGCCACCGGCAGGTGTTCGCAGAGCAGGCGCAGCGACGCATACGCATACGCGTCGATCATTGGATTCGCCGATACCGATATTGCCGCCTCAAGTGCGTGGGCGAGCGCAATGAGCCCGGAATACAGCGTGGGCCCTGTTTCGGCGGTCGAGGTCATACGGTGATCGATCACCACCACATCGGGAGAAAGGAAATCCGAGATACAGGCCAGGCCGTCGATAAACGCCCTGTTCGCCGCCTCGTTGCCTGAAACCAGCGCCACCGGGACCAGCACCATTGGCTTCAGCTCCCGGGCGATCCGGCCTTCGCCTGCCAGCGTACGGGCGGGTTTTTTTTCAGTCACTTCCATATTCACGCACTTCGCGACGTCCACGAGCGCCCCGCCGCCTATGGCGATGATTGAATCGCATTTTCGCGCCCTGAACAGGCCGGCGAGTTCATTCGCGATACCGGATGTTGATCCGGCGATTGCGCCGTCATACAGTGCCCCTATCACCAGGCTCGAATCGTACAACGCCCTGGTAATCGCGTCCGCCGGCCCCCGGGAACCGGGTCCGCCCTGAATGAGCACAAGGGGCCGCCCGGCGCCATAGCCCTCCATCTCCACGGGAATCTGTTCCAGAGCCCTTTTCCCCGATATCATCTTGGGCCGGCCTAAAAACTCATAAAAATTTGGTGATTGCATGATACGCTCCCTGTAGTGTAATGTTTGCCGCCTTATTCCACTATTTATATTTATATTGGTATAATCGCCGCGTGTGTCATTTATGGCTTTTAAACGACATCCGCACGTTTGCAATAATATTACATTTACCGTAACATGTCAATCCTGATTCCTGAAATGCAAGGACCTGCGCACGAAAGTAATGGCGGCCATGACCGCCCCCGTATGGTACGCATCCGAGGATATCTGGTTGACGCGGCCAAAACGATCGGCGATCATTCATCCGGGCCGTCATATTCGCCGACGGCCCCCATCGAAACCGCCGAACAACGGGGAACGACATGAAATCACTCACCGAGCATCTCGTCTTTACAACGAAGAAAAAAAGGGACTACATCAACATCACCGTGAAGGTTGAAGAGCTGGTAAAAAAGAGCGGAGTTCAGGAGGGATTGTGCCTGGTTAACGCCATGCATATCACCGCCTCTGTCTTCATCAACGACAATGAAAGCGGGCTTATCCAGGACTTCGACGACTTTCTTGAGGGCCTCGCCCCCCACGAACCGATAAGCCGCTACCGCCACAACCGCACCGGCGAGGACAACGGCGACGCGCATATCAAGCGCACCATCATGGGACGCGAGGTGGTGGTCGCGATCACAAAGGGCGGGCTCGACTTCGGTCCGTGGGAGCAGATCTTCTACGGGGAGTTTGACGGACAGCGTCCAAAACGCGTAATGGTCAAGATCATCGGGGAATGACGATGCGCCTGGTCGACGTACACTGCCATCTCGAGAGCGATGTATTCGGCGACCGGCTTGACTCCGTCATCTCCGCGGCGAAAGGCGCCGGGATCGTAAAGCTCATTACCTCGTCAATCGTACCGGAGGAATGGACGCTTTCGGAATCCATCGCCGGCCGGTACGATGAGGTCGAGTTCGCTCTGGGCATCCACCCCTGGTACGGAAAAGAGGAGGACGAGGAGCGTATCGCCGATCTCGCGCACGCTCCCGGGCGGGGCGCCGTCGCCATCGGCGAGATCGGGCTGGACAAAAAGACCCTCGCGATACCCATGGAGCTTCAGAAACGTCTGTTTGTGCGCCAGCTGACCATGGCGCGCGAAATCAATCTCCCCGTAATCGTCCACTGCCGCGGCGCCTTCGACGAACTGCACGTGTATTTAAAAAAGATCGGCTTACCCGCGCGCGGGGGAGTCATCCACTCGTATTCGGGCGGCGTCGAGACCGCCGTGGAATTCATGAAATACGGTTTCAGCTTCTCGTTCGGCGGTGTGCTCACCTACCGCAACAGCAGGAAGAGGGAAGCGGTGCTTGCGGCCATATACCCGGACCATTTCATGCTCGAAACCGACAGTCCGGACATTCCGCCCGTTGAGGCCGGGGACGCACCCAATGTGCCCGCCAACATACTGTACAACCTCAGGGCCGCCGCGGAAATACTCGGTGAAAGTGAGGAGCGCGTCGCCGCGGTGACGACCGCGAACGCCGCGCGTATGTTCGGATTTTCGCTGGATTGAGAAAGCGGGCGGCGGCTCAGGAATTGCCGCTTACTCCCATCGTCGAGAGCATGGCCACCACGTCGAAGGCGCTCATCTCGGTGAACATGATCGGAATTTTTTCCGCGTAGGCCTTCTCGACAAAGTCCGCGCCCGGGCGGATTCCCCCGGCGATTACGATCCCGGCGAGGTCCTTGAGCCCGGCGACCGCCGTAACGTTCGGATGGGACAGGACCGTCACCCACACGTTACCGGCGCTGGAGTTCGCGTTGACGTCGCTCAGAAGGTCCCCCGCGTATCCGCCCGTGACCGCCTTGTCGAGGTCGAGGCCTTCGGTGAGATTTTCAAGATTCGCCCTGTCCATTATTTCCCGGAGGGTTGTGCCCATATCGTCGCTCCTGCCTTCGGAATTTACTATTACGTCTATCTTGAGGACCGTGCCGACGCCCGGCATCGATTTTATGTGCATAATGTCCGCGTTTTTTTTTATATTGGCCAGTCCCATCCCCGCCCCGAAACCCAGTTTTCGAATTTCATCCGAGGCGGTCGAAAAGCCTTCCTGCATAGCCTGGTCGATATCGGCAATCCCCTGGCCCCTGTCCTTGACGACGATACGGACCCTGTCCCCGAGGAAATACAGGAAAAAGTAACCGTAATCGGTGTAACAGGCGATGTTTATCTCCGCCTCGTAGGCAATGATGGCGATCCGCTGGATCACCTGGGACGGATATTCTTTTTCCCTTAGAAAGCGCTTGATCGTGGTCGATGTCCGACCGGCGTTGTGGAAGTCTTTGCCCTTGATGTGATAGAACTGGACCGGATGCATCGGTGGTTCAGTCTACCATAATCCTCGACGCCTTGACTCCCGCGCCGTACAGCCTCCCGCATGATTCGAACATGATACACTTTGTGCGAAGAAGCGGTATCCCCTTCCTCTTGGCGAGCTCCACCGTCTCCATCTGAGGGACCTTGCCTCTTACGAAAACGACGCCGACAAGGTCGAGCACCTCGACGGTCCTGATGACCTGCGGATTGGTGAGCCCGGTGAGGAAGAGCGCGTTTTCCTTGGAATAAGCGAGAACATCGCTAAGCAGGTCCGATGCGAACGCCGTCTCCACTTCGATCTGGTCGATCATTTCCTCGCCGAAGATAACGTCCGCGTTGAGCAATTTTTTAACTTCAGATAGCTTCATTATCAGGCTTTTCCCACTTCGTAATCGACTACCGGTACATTCCGGTGTCCCGCTTTCGATGAGGCCCATTTTCATGTTCCGACCGTGCCCGGACCCACGAAAAATATCCTCTCCGGATTCGTGAGATTTTCCGGCCGCTCAGTTGAATACGATTAATTTACCAGTTTTTCGTCAAGAACTAATTCGTTGACACCGCTATATTCCCAGGACGAATTTCGCGATGGTAAAATAGATGGTAATCCCCCCCATGTCGACGAGAGTTGAAAGCGTCGGACTCGATATCACCGCCGGATCAAGCTTCAGCTTGATCGCGATGATCGGGATCATTGCGCCAAAAACAGTCGACCACAGCACCTGCACCGAGAGTGCTATCGAGATGACGGCGGCAATGCTTCCCAGCTTAAAATGCGGGGGTATGTCGGCCGGGTCCGACAGCAGGAGCACCCGTCCATACGCCAGCGCTCCGAGGCAGACGCAGAGCATGACGCTCACGGCGAACTCCTTCAATATCACCTTGCCGACGTCTTTCGGGAAGAGTTGGTTGAGCGCTATCGCGCGAAGCACAACAGTCGCCGACTGGGAGCCGGTGTTTCCTCCGGTTGAATTGAGAAGCGGCATATAGAAGGTCAGGATGATGAGCTTCTCCAGCGTGTGCTGGAATCCCTCAATTATAAATCCCGAAACCAGTCCGAGAACGGCGAGAATCGCGACCCACACCACGCGTTTCTTGAAGTGTGTGAACGCCGGAATATCGAGATAGGGCCTGTCCTCGACGCTGCCGCTGATGGCCATGAGGCGCTCCATGTCCTCGGTCTGCTCGTCGCGTATAATGTCCATCGCGTCGTCGTGGGTGATTATGCCGACCAGCCGCTCGTTATGATCAACGATCGGAAGCGCGATAAGATCGTATTCGGCGATGAGTCGCGCGGCCTTTTCCTGATCATCGTCGACGCGCGCGAAAATAATGTCGCGCTTCATTACGCTTTCCACGCGCTGGCGGGGCCGCGCCAGAATGAGGTTTCGAAGCGAGATAAAGCCGATGAGTCTCCCGCTGCCGTCGGTGACGTAACTGTAGTAAATTGTTTCCTTGGAAGGGGCTTCCCTGCGAAGCTTCTTGATCGCCAGTTCCACCCGGTCGGTCTCCAGGAGCGTCGCGTAATCGGTGGTCATGATGGCCCCGGCGGTTTCCTCGAGGTACGAGGTCAGCCTGATTACATCGAGCCGCTCGTTTAGCGGAAGGAGAAGGAGCAGCTTGTCGGCCACGCCCTTCTTGAGGTGCTGAAAGAGGTCCGCGCGGTCGTCCGGCGACATCTGCATGAGGAGATCTGCGATATTTTTCTTCGACTCGCCGGAAACGAGCTCAACCTGCACGTCCATGTCGAGATAACTGAAGATCTCCGCGCGCTTGTAGAGCCCGGTGAGATTCAATATCTTCAGTATTTCGTCCGGCCGCAGCAGCGCGAGATATTCGGCGATTTCCCTCTCATGGTGCTCGTCGATGAATTGCTTTAAAATGGCGAAGCGCTTCTTCCTCAAGAGCTCCCTGAGTTCGGGTACCAGGATGGGGTTTTTCATTTCGGTCGCTTCTACTTTTATCCATACGGTACGGCAGGGCGTCAGCTATTGTTGGACAGCAGTTCGTCGAAATAATCAATCGTTTTTTTCAAACCGTCTTCCAGCATCATCGAGGGTCTCCAGCCGATTATTCTTTCGGCCCGGGAGATGTCAGGCCGCCGCCGAACGGGATCGTCCTCGGGAAGGGGCCGGTATTCCAGGCGAGAACGCGAACCCGCAAGTTCGACTATAAGCGCGGCGAGTTCGCCGATGCTGATCTCCTCGGGATTCCCCAGGTTCACCGGGCCGGTAAATCTTTCCCCGTGGTTCATCAGGGCCACCAGGCCCTTAACCATGTCATCGACGTAACAGAAAGACCTGCTCTGCGTACCGTCGCCGTAAACGGTAAGCGCCTCGCCGCGTAGCGCGCCGACGATGAAGTTGCTCACCACGCGTCCGTCGCCCGGATGCATGCGTGGGCCGTAGGTGTTGAAAATGCGCGCAATCCGTATATCGACGGCATTCTGGCGATGGTACTCCACGCAGAGCGCCTCTGCGCACCGCTTGCCCTCGTCGTAACAGGCGCGCGGGCCTATGGGATTTACCCGGCCCCAGTACGACTCCGACTGGGGATGCGATTCGGGGTCCCCGTAAACCTCGCTTGTGGACGCCTGCAGTATCCTCGCCATCACGCGCCTGGCGAGTCCGAGGAGGTTGATGGTGCCGATAACATTCGTCTTGATTGTCTTGACCGGATTGGACTGGTAATGGACCGGTGATGCGGGGCAGGCCAGGTTGTACACCTGGTCGGCCGCGAAATAGAGCGGATGGACGATATCGTGGTGGTGGAGTTCGAACGCGTCGTGGTCCAGGAGGCGCTCGATGTTTCGCTTCGCGCCGGTATGGAAGTTGTCGACGCACAATACGGTGTTTCCCGCCGCGACAAGCGCGTCGCAGAGGTGCGAACCGATAAATCCCGCACCCCCCGCAACGAGGACCCGCCGTCCCGATCCCGCCGGCGCGCCCCGCTCATCCACAAACGCCTGCATGCGCGTCGAGCGGCCTTACGGCCGCCCGATGCAGTAGTAGGTGAAGCCGAGTTCCTTCATCTTGGCCGGGTCGTACTGGTTGCGCCCGTCGAATATCAGCGGCTGTTTTAACAGCGACTTCATCCTGACGTAGTCGGGCCTGCGGAACTGGTTCCATTCCGTAAGAAGGAGCAGCGCATCGGCGCCTTCGAGCGCGTCGTAATAATTGGTCATGTACTCGACGCCCTTCTCGCCAATAATCGATTTCGCCAATTCCATCGCCACCGGGTCGTGGGCCCTGAACTTCGCGCCGCTCTTGCGCAGCTCGCCGATTATATCGATCGCCGGCGCCTCGCGCATGTCGTCCGTCTGCGGCTTGAATGACAGCCCCCATACCGCGAAGGTCTTCCCCTTTATATCGCCGTTGAAATACTGCCTGATCTTATCCGCGAAGAGTAAGCGTTGTTCGCGGTTGATCTCCTCCACCGCCATGAGCACCCTGGCATCGAGGCCGAATTCCTTTGATGTCCGTATGAGCGCCTTCACGTCCTTGGGGAAGCACGATCCGCCGTATCCGAGGCCGGCGTACAAAAACGACATGCCGATGCGCGTGTCCGAACCGATTCCCTGCCGGATGCTTTCGATGTCGGCGCCGCTTATTTCGCAGAGGCGCGAGAGCTCGTTCATGAAGCTTATGCGCGTTGCGAGCATGGCGTTGGCCGCGTACTTGGTGAGCTCGGCCGAGCGCACACCCATGATGAAGACCGGGTGGCCGTTGCGGACGAACGGGGCGTAGAGTTCCTTGATAAGCTCGCCGGTGCGCACGTTGTCGGTGCCGACGATGATGCGGTCGGGCCGCATGAAGTCATCGATGGCCGCACCTTCCTTCAGGAACTCGGGATTGGACACCACATCGAACTCGAGCTCGGCGCGGCCGCGCTTCGTCAGTTCATCGCGCACGGCCTCCCGCACCCTGTCGGCCGTTCCCACGGGGACGGTCGATTTGTTCACTATTATTACGTACTTCTCCATCTTCCTTCCGATATCGCGCGCGACGGCGAGCACGTGCTGCAGGTCGGCCGAACCGTCTTCGTCCGGAGGCGTACCCACCGCTATGAACATGAACAGCGAATCATCGAGCCCCTCTTTAATATCGGTGGTAAATTGGAGCCTCCCTCCGGAATAGTTCCTCCTGACGATCTCCTCGAGGCCGGGTTCGTAGATCGGCAGTATCCCCTTTTTCAAGTTTTCTATTTTCTTTTCATCAATATCGACACAATAGACGTCGTTCCCCATTTCCGCGAAGCAGGCGCCGGTGACGAGACCCACATACCCCGATCCAACAACGGTAACCTTCACAATCTCCTCCTTGAAACGCTAAACGTTTACCTTTGGTCTAAAATAATTTCAGTTTATCCCCGTCCGCAACCCGCCGACGGTGGAATGCTATCTGAAATTAACACGACTAATAGTCAAGACACTTTTAATGACACTGGGGTGTCATACATCTTTACAATAATACCCACGATACCAGCGCACGAACTCGGCTATTCCACGCTCCACCGTCGTCGCCGGGGCGTAATCCGCATCCCTTACAAGATCTCCGATTTCCGCGAAGGTCGTTTTGACGTCGCCGGGCTGCATGGGTAGAAAATTGATTTTCGCTTTTTTACCAAGGGCGCCCTCGATGACTTTTATGAAGTGCATCAGCCTGACCGGACTATTATTTCCGATATTGTAAATCCGGTACGGCGCGCTGCTCGTTCCTGGATCCGGATTTTCGGCGCTCCAGAGCGGATCGCCCGACGGTACCTTCCATACCATTCTGCACACGCATTCGACGATATCGTCGATATAGGTAAAATCGCGCTCCATGTCGCCGTTATTGAACACGTCTATGGGCCGCCCTTCCAGTATCGCTTTGGTAAACAGAAAATACGCCATATCCGGGCGTCCCCATGGTCCGTATACCGTAAAGAAGCGGAGCCCCGTCGTAGGGATGCCGTACAGGTGGGAATAACTATGGGCCAGAAGCTCGTTGGACTTTTTCGTCGCGGCGTAGAGCGAAACCGGGTGGTCCACGTTATGGTGCACCGAAAAGGGCACGCGGGCGTTAAGGCCGTACACCGAACTTGAAGAGGCGTACACCAGGTGCCGGATATCGTGGTTGCGGCAGCATTCAAGAATGCTCAGGAACCCCGAGAGGTTGCTTTCTCCGTAGGAGAGAGGATTGCTGAGGCTGTACCGCACTCCCGCTTGCGCGGCGAGATTCACCACGTATTCGAAACCATGCACCCTAAACAGCGCCGCGAGCGACCCGTAATCGGCGATCGATATCTTTTCAAACACATACGACGGGAAACGGTTCCTCAAAAGCTCATTCCTGCCGTTCTTCAATCCGACATCATAATAATCGTTGAGGTTGTCGATACCGACCACCTCGTGCCCCTCTTCCATCAGCCTGGCCGCTGTGAACGACCCTATGAAACCGGCCGAGCCGGTAACCAGCACTTTCATTTCTTCTCCATTTTCGGTGATTATCCGGGAATTAAGGTGGAGGATGCAAGGAGGACCCGGTATTTTACGACTCGTTCAGGGGACCTTTCCATAATACACAAACTCCGGCCTTTGGATTAGGAAGGATACCGGCGGTGCAAATACGTCAATCCTAAATGCGGGTCTCACTCTACGCTGAATTGCCCGAGCGACTTTATTATACCTTCACGCTTCCGGGCGTAGCGTTCGGTCGTACCGCCGGCTTCGAGAAGATAGATATGTTCCGATGTTACGAAAATCGTGACCGCGTACCGGTACTCCTCCGCGTTATACCAGTACGCGTATTCCGTAAAAGAACCCGCCCAGCCGTTGCGGGCGGTCACCTGCTGAAACGCGATCCGGTGATACCCCCTGTTTTTCAAATGCGCCTCGACCGCCTGCCCCCACATGGCGGCGTCACCGGGCGGGTTGTTCTCGACACGTCGCGCCCTGACCCGCACGCCGTCGGCGCTTATCGCCCGGTAAGAGTCTGCGTCCTTCGTATATACCGCGAAGCCCGCGGGAGCGTCCATCCGGTACTTGACGCCGGCCGGACGGCACCCGGGTATGATGCAAAAGAAAATGAGCACTATCCCGAAAAGGGCGGCGCCGGCCGTTCTCATCGCCACCCCCCGGGGGACACAAGGCCCTCTATCCCGAGGGAATTGACCCAGTCCCAGCGCGAACGAGTGCCCGGAGCGTCTTTTTTCGCGCCCGGCTGGGTATTGATCGAGACCGTCACCTCGGCGAGCGAAACCCTGTCTTCGAGATAGGCGATCCTTCCCTTTATGTTCTCGATTTCCGTTACGACCTTTCCGAGCTCCTTCTCGACCTCGAGCGTCTGCTGAACCTGCGCGTCCTCGAAGATTTTATAGAGGCTCGCCAGGAGCGACTCCTTCGTCTTCAACCTGGTGCGCAGGTCGAGGAGCGACTCGCCCACGTCGGTGCGCTGCAGGCGCTCGTCGCCGATATACCCCGTGTCGAGTATAACGTCGCGTATGCGCTGCACGCGCTCGGCGGGCATGCGTAAAACCACCTTCGCATTGGAGTAAAATTTCACGTACCCGTTGTTTTCCGCGGCGAACGAGCGCAGGCGAGCGATCGCCTTCTCCCTTTCCGCGGCGAACATTCCGTAAAAATATTCCTGCGTGAACGCGCCATTCGCCGCCGGAGCGGGAAACGCATAGAAAACGCACAGCGCGATTATCGCGATCGAACGTTTCATCGCGCGCTCCTCGCCGATTTAATGAACACCTCGACCGCCGCCGCGTGCCGCGCGAAGGCGGCTTCCGATTCGGACACGGCCTCGACCACATAGAGGCTGTCGCCGCCGACAGCAAATGCCACCAGGTACCTCCCGCCGCCGGAAAGCGCGAAAAGGTAGCGCCTGAACGAAAGGCCATGCTGACCCGATATTTCGTCGGATTTTTCGAGCTTGTACATGCGGTTGCGTACGTCGAGCTCGAAGGCCTCGGCCCAGAAGGCGATATCGGCGGGCGGATAGTTTTCGGCCAGACCCAGTCGCATTCCGGTTGTTCCGTCGGGAGCGCTCACGAGGAATGCCGAATCCCCTTCGTAGAAATTCCTTTTCAGCGCGAAGAAACCCGCGGGCGCGTCGAACGAGGTCTTTTTTCCGTTATCGAATATGCTTTTTTTATCCGGGGTCAGGCCGGCGATCCATGGAAATGGAGAGGGAATGAACGAGCGCACCGAGTCTTTTACCCTGGCCCTGAGGCCGAGCGTGATCGTCGAAAAGCGCGCACGACCCGCCAGGTAATTCATCCGCGTAGTCATCATATCGATCTGTTCGGTAAGCCGTTCGATCTCGCGCAGGATTTTTACGCGGTCCTCGACCTTCGTTACGCGTTTCAGGAGCTCGTACATCCGCTCGCGCACCCGCTTCGCCGTGTCGATCCTCAGCGTAATGTCGTTGAATTCCATGGTTACATCGGACGCAGTGACGCTCCGGTCAAGTACATTCCCCAGCTTTTCGGCCCCGGCGAGCGCCTCGTCAAAGCGTTTGACCGGCACCCTGAGGACCACCCTCGCGCCGCCGTAGGAGTCCGAGGTGGTCACCGATTCGATAAAACCCTCGAGGTTTTTTACCATCGCGCCGATCGTGTCGAGCGACTGCTTTATACTCTCGACCTCGATCGAAAAATCGGCCGTATAGACGACCATCCGCTCGCGCGGGGCGGTTTTGTCCTTAACGATTCCTTTAGCTGACGGGGAGGCAAGGTCGTTCCTCTCTTCATCGTCAAGCATGCCGCTGGCGCCTTCTCGTGCATCGTATTCACTGACCGGAGCAAAGGACTCGCCCGCCTTGCCGAGGCTTTTCCTTCCCCGATCGCCGAGCGAGCCGCACGACACGACAATGAATGCCGCAAGTGCGAACGCCGTCAGAACGATGGTTTTATTCTTTAATCGCATATATCCATCAGAAATAAAATGCTGAAAAACTTTCTCCGGCTTCTCATCGGCGGCGGGCGCCCGGATCGCGCATCCGACGTCGCGTATGCGACCGTATCATGATGCGGGACGGAAATCAACCCAATTTTACGGCGCGCGCTGAGACGCTGGTCTCAGATCTGCGTCATCAGGTACATAATACGGCTGGCCTTGTCGCGCGGCATGAGCGAGATGAGGTACGGCGAAATACTCCTGCGCCCCTGTTCCACGGCGTCCGCATCGATGCGCCTGAGCACGTCGACGATGAGGGGCTCCTCCCACTTTATCATGATCTCGACCGCCTCTTCCGGGCGTATGCTCGTCACCTTGCCGGCCAGGTCGCGCACATTGCGTTCGTAGCCCGTGTAGCGTTTCTTCTCGTTCTCCAGTTTTTTCTTTTCGATATCGAGGCCTTTGCGGACATCCTCGATTTTTTCCTTCTCGGACTCCAGGGTTTTCTCGGCCTCGACAATTTTCGCCTCTCTGCGATCGAGGTCTTCCACCCGCTCTAAAAATTTCTGCTTCTCCTTTTCAAACTCCTCGCGCTCGATAAGCGACGGTTCGTCGTCTTTTGCGTCGAGCACCAGCTGGGCCTCCTTTTTGAATACGCCACCCAGCCTCTTTTCCATATCTAAAAGACCGATGTAATCAAGCCAGAAAAGCCCCGCCGCGACTATGAAGATAATGAGCGCGATGAGGTAGACCATTTTCGCCCTGTCGGAAAATTTTCTCATATCAGGCTCCGATTGCTCCCGGCTGTTATTCCTTGTTCCTCAGGTACAGGTTAATCACCCTGTTCACGTATTCGCGTGTCTCATCAAATGGCGGCACACCGTCGTTTCGATCGACCGCGCCTTCGCCGGCATTGTAGGCGGCAAGCGCTTTCTTGTAGTCGCCGTCATATTTTTCAAGCAGGTTCTTTAAAAGTCCGACGCCGGCGTTGATGTTTTCCTCCGGCGAGAACGGGTCGGTAACACCGAGGGAGCCGGCAGTTTCCGGCATAAGCTGCATTAGTCCCCTCGCCCCTTTCGGAGAAACGGCCTTGGGATTATAGGAGCTCTCCGCCTGTATGACCGCGTCGACCAGTCCAGGGGGAATCCCGTTGCGAAGGGCGGCGGCTTTCGCGATGTCGCGCAATTCCGGAACGGTCATCGGTTTCGCGGGCAAAGCCGCGGTTTTCCCCGGGGCCTTGTCGGCGCCTTTCCCATCACCGGCAAGCCGTTCCAGCTGACGTTGAAAATCCTGTTGCTGAACCGGAGCTTGCCTTCGATTCATCAGTCCGAAACGCTTCCTGATTTCGGTTATCCTGCCCATGACCGCGTACATGTCTTCTATCATGCCTCGCTCCCCAGCGTCATCTCCTCGATTCTCCTCTTCACGAATATATTCTGGTTGGTATCGTCGTTTTCTTTCGCGATCTCGCGGTTATACTCGAACATGAACTCGTCCCAGTGGCGCTGCTTCAGCTTTTCCACCACCTTGCGCTCCCTTGAGGCCTCGACCAGCCTGTCGCGAATTTTCCGGATCTCGGGCTCCATGGCGTCGATGCGCTCCTGCTGATCGCGTATTACCTTGTAAGCGAAATCTATGTACCGCTCGAATGACGAGGCCGCTGAATACGAATAACGCCCGCCCTTAACGAGTTCGGCGAACTTGATATGCTGCTCCTCGATGCTGTTCCTGTACTGGTCCTGCTTCCGGCGCTCCCTGTTCTGAACCGTCAGGACCGCGGCCATCTCGTTTTTTATGCCCTTCTCCTTCGCTTCGCGAATGTCGAGGAGCCGCTGGAGGCGGAATTTGAACTTTTTCATCTTCGACCGCTCCCCTATTTACGCATGCGCGCGAAGTATGGCGTCGATGTGACATAATCCCTGGCGGCGCCTTCGCGCGCGCCTTCCTTCTTCTTGCGAAACATCGATTCGAGTTTCGCCACGATCGACTCGTAGGTATCGCGTTCGTACATTCCCTGTTTTAAAAACGCGTCTATGGCGGGCTTCATCTCGATCGCCCTGTCGATGACCGGATTCGAACCCCGCGCGTACGCGCCGAGGTTGATGAGGTCCTCGGCCCCGGCGTAGGCCGCCATGATCTCCCGCATTTCGGCCGAGGACTTCGCGTGTTCATCATTCACCACGTCCTTCATGCATCTCGATATGGACCCCAGCACGTCGATCGCCGGGTAGTGCCCTTTGTGCGCGAGCTTTCTGTCGAGTACTATATGGCCGTCCAGGACCCCCCGCACCGCGTCCGCGATCGGTTCGTTCATGTCGTCGGCCTCGACGAGAATGGAGTATATTCCGGTTATGCTGCCCGAACCCTCGCGCGTCCCGGAACGCTCCAGCAGGCGCGGCAGGAGTGAGAAGACCGACGGCGGGAATCCGCGCGTGGCCGAAGGCTCGCCCGCGGCGAGGCCAACCTCGCGCTGAGCGAGCGCGAAGCGCGTCACGGAGTCCATCATGAGGTTTACGTCCTTGCCCTGGTCGCGGAAGTACTCGGCTATGGCGTGCGCCATAAACGCGCCGCGAATCCTGAGCATCGGCGGCTGGTCGGATGTGGCCACCACGACCACCGAGCGTCGCAGGCCTTCCGGCCCCAGCTCCTTCTCGACGAAATCGCGTACTTCGCGGCCGCGCTCGCCGATCAACGCGATGACGTTTACGTCGGCGTTTGTGAAGCGTGCTATCATCGCCAGAATCGTGGATTTTCCGACACCCGAGCCCGAGAAAATGCCGATACGCTGTCCCTTGGCGATGGTATTCAGTCCGTCGATGGCGCGAATGCCCACCGAAAGCGGCTCGGTGATCAGCCTTCTCTCAAGCGGATTAAGCGGCTTCCCCTCTACGGGATAACGCACTCCGGTGAATATCTCGCCGCGACCGTCGAGGGGCTTGCCGAGCCCCGAGATCACACGACCCAGCAACTGGTCGCCGACCGGTACCGTAAGGGATGAGCCGGCCGCGATGACCTCCGCGCCCGGAACAACCCCTTTCATGTCGCCGATAGGCATAAGTATGACCTTGCTGCGGTTGAAGCCGACAACCTCGGCATAGAGGTAATTTCCCTCGCCAAGACGGATGCGGCACATTTCTCCGTATTTAACGGCGGGTCCCGCGGACTCTATGGTGAGGCCGACAATACGCTCCACCTTTCCGGTAAACTGGACTACGTTGACTTCGTCGATTATGGTCTTGTACTTCGAGAGGACATCGACGTGTTCGTGGGGTAGAATCCTTATCATGGCCTGTCACCGCTACAGCGCGCTCGCGTTGCGGATGGCCTCCTCGATAGTGTCCAGCTGTGTCGAAACCCGCGCGTCGATCGCCCCCACGTCGGTCTCTATGATGCAGCCTCCGCGGTCCACCCTTGAATCTTCGTAGATGTTGACTTTCTTCAGCGATTCCATCATCTTTATCAGCTCGTCCTTATGGGCCGTGGTCATGTCGAGGTCGGCGAAGTTCACGCGGATGTCGATGCGGTCGCGGTCTTTTACGCGCTTGATCCCCTCGCGGATGTTGTTGATCACCACCTCGCGCCGCTCCACTATTTCGTCCTTGATGACCTTTCGCGCAATCATCAGGATCATCTCGGTCATGAGCTTTTCGGAGGAGCGGATGATGTCGTCGCGAATGTCCACGGCCGTCGAGACGATGGTGCCGAGCCGGTCGATCAGGCGCATCACCTCGGCCTGTCCTTCCTTGTAGCCCACCTCCCGCCCCGCCTCGTATCCCTTCTTGTACGCCTCGTGCTCGATCTCGGAAACCTTGAGTTCGGCGTCCTTGATCATCTTCTCGGCCTCGAACTTGCCCCGCTCAACCTCGCGCTCGGACTCCTTCTGGAAGCGCTCCAACTCAAGCTTTATCTGCTCGCGCGCCTGCTGCAGTTCGCGAAACGCCGCGGCCTTGCCCTCTTCCTCGATCTTGCCCACACGTCCGCGCGCCTCGTCCTGCATGCGGCGCACTTCCTCCTCGGTCTCGCGCCGGTAGCGCTCGAGCTCGGCCTCCATCTCCTCTATCGACGGCCCCTGGTAAACATCGACGGGGTTTCCCGCCTCGTCGACCTCGAACTCCTTATATTCCTCGTCGGAAATGATGTTCTTCTGATATTTTTCCGGAAGCTCGATCTGTTTCGGAATGCCGGTAACGACCACCTCGGTCGGCTTGAAAACCAGTTTAGACAACGAGTTCCTCCTCGCCGGCGCGCGCGACTATGATATCGCCGGCTTCCTCGAGTTTTCGTATGATGTTCACGATCTTCTGCTGGGACTCCTCGACGTCACGCAGCCGTATCGGCCCCATGAAGTCCATGTCCTCCCTGAGGAGCGAGGACGCGCGCTTGGACATGTTGCGGAAAATCTTTTCCTGAACCTCGGTATCCACGCCCTTGAGCGCCTTGGCGAGGTCCTGGGTATCGACCTCCCGAAGCACCTTCTGTATCGAGCGGTCGTCGAGCAGCACGATGTCCTCGAAGACGAACATCCGCTTCTTTATTTCCTCGGCGAGCTCCGGGTCCTCCTCCTCGAGCGCCTCGATGATGATCTTTTCCGTTCCGCGGTCCACCTGGTTGAGCACCTCGACGATGGCGTCGATGCCGCCGGCCGACGTATAGTCCTCCGATGCCAGCGTCGAAAGCTTTCGCTCGAGCACGCGTTCCACCTCGCGCAGCACGTCCGGCGAGGTGCGGTCCATCGTGGCGATGCGCTTTGCGACGTCGGCCTGTATCTGGTGGCTGAGACCCGAAAGAATCTGGGCCGCCTTGGCCGCGTCGAGATAAGCGAGTATAAGGGCGATCGTCTGGGGATGCTCCCCCTGTATAAAGTTAAGGAGGTGGGACGGGTCCGTTCGGCGGATGAAGTCGAAGGGACGCACCTGCAGGCTCGAGGTGAGCCTGTTGACGATATCGATGGCCTTCTGGGTCCCCAGGGCCCGCTCCAGCACCTCGCGGGCGTAGTCGATGCCGCCGGTGGCGATGAAGTCCTGCGCCATCATCATCTCCTGGAATTCCATGAGCACCTTGTCCTTGTCCTCGGGCTCGATCCTGTCGAGCCGGGCGATCTCGAAGGTGAGCTGCTCTATCTCGTCCTCGCGGAGATGCTTGAATATCTCGGACGACACCTCCGAGCCCAGGGACACAAGGAAAATGGCGGCCTTCTGCCGCCCGGTCAGCTGGGATTTTTTCGATTGAAGCATCTCTCTCCCTCCGTACGCCCTCCCCGCACCGGGGAGAGGTTCCGTCCTTTCGCGTCACCGGTTAATTAAAGTACATCTTTATGCGGGCGGGCGTCAATTTAAATATATCGCCCGCCCGTCCCGTTTCCTCACTCCTCGGCAAGCCAGGTCCGCAATAACTGCGCCACGTCGTCGGGCCGTTCGCGGGCCAGGCTGACGGCGTTGGTCTGGAGCTCGAGGCGCGCCCTTTCCTCAAGCGAAAGCTCCACGTCGATGCCCTCCTCCTCGGCGGCGCGCAGCGCCGCCTCGCGCATGCGCTGCTGCTCGAGCGCCAGCTGCTCCTCGCGGATCCGCCTGCGCCGCGCGAGCTCCTTGTTGATGGCGCGGAAGAGCACCATGCCCAGGAAGAGCGCGAATACGCCGATGAGGCTGGCGAGGAGTATGCGTTTTAACTGCTCCTTGCGCTGAAATTCTTCGCGGACGCGGTTCCAGTCCTTGGTCCGGTCGAACATGATGTTCTCGACGGCGACCTGGTCCCCGCGCGCGGCGTCATAGTTTATGGACTTCTTGACGATATTTTCGGCCTGCTTAAGCTCGTCCGGGGTCAGCGAGACCTGGACCGGCTTCTTTGTCGGATCGAGGTCATAGTCGCCCTCGGACGTTCTGGGCAGGTCCTGAAATCCATCGATCGCGATCGCCACCGAAACGCCGGTCACGTCAAAGGGATCGCGCTGGATCTTCTTCATGGACTTGTTTACGGCATGATTGCGTATGTTTTCTTCCTTATCGTACTTTGCGAACTGGTCGTCGCTCGCCTTGTATCCGGGAGGTTTGTTACCCTCCGTTCCGGCCGGCCCCTCGGGATTCCAGCCGTGGCCCTGAAAATGCTCCTTCGCGGTCTTCTCAGAAACGACAAGCGAGTCTTTTACCCTGCGCTCGGAGTATGGGGTTTCAGGATTGTCGGGTTCCATCTCGATCGGGGTATACTCTTCCTTCTCTTCGGAAACCTTGTCCCAGTTGAAATCCATATTAAGGCGAACTATCTGTATGCGATCCGGGGTGTACACCCGCTCCAGTCCCCTGCGTATGTCGTGCAGAAGGTGCACGCGGGCCTTTTCTTCTATTTTTTTTCGGTATTCAAGGAGGGTGTACTCCTCCTTGGCTTTATCGAATTCGTTGTCGAAGTCTGAAATGATCTTGCCGTATTCGTCGGTAACCACCACGTTTTCGGGCTTGAGCTTCCCCCCCACGGCGCGCGACACCAGGTACATTATCCCATTGATTTCCTTTTTGCTGAGCTTGTCATAGCCCGGAGCCAGGTAAACCGTTACCGCGGCCGTATAGGGATTATCCTTCTCTGTAAAAAGCTCTTCCTCGGTGATGGCGATCTCGACATCGGCCTTTTCGATGTTCGTGAGGGATTCGATGTGCCGCTTGATCTCGTCCCTGAGCGCCCGCATGAACTTGACGTCGATCTCGCGGTCGGTCTCGGTCCACTTCGAAATATCGAACAGCTTCCAGCCGGGTATGCCCTTGGGTATCATGTTCTCCTGCGCGAGTCGGGTCATGATAAGTTCGCGCTGTTCGGGTCGTACGAATATCGAAGTCGTCCCGCTGGTGTTATAAGTAAAGTTCATCTCATCGAGCTTCTTGGTGACCTGGCCGAAATCTGCCGATGGCAGGTCGGCGAAGAGCAGAACATTCGCTTTTTCGGTCGAAACCGAGAAGAGCACGATGAACGCGACAAACATCACACCCAGCACGGACGCGATGATTATCTTCTTCGTGCGGTCGAGCTTTTCGTAAATCTCCTTAAGCTGCCCCAGGAGCTTGCTCAGGAATTCCACCGTTACCCCCCTCTCTCCTGACTGGGTACGTCACACTATTAACACCACGGGATCAGGAAATTTGATTTTTTTGCGCACGGCGCGCGCCCCAACCCTCGTTCCGGGGGCCCTTTCCCTTCCGCCGGCTGCGGTGGAAAAAGCCTCCCGAATACTTCCGGTTATTGCGGCACGTCCCGTTCCTAAGGCGACATAATGCAGCTATCACATACAAAAAAAATTGTAAACAAAAAAATCAATTAATTTCCAAAAAAATTCAATTAATTTCCTCCCCTCGTTTTATGACATTCCCGGCCCGGTCCGGTGTTCCCGTTCCGGACCGGGTGTTTTCGCGATTATCTCAGGTTCATCAGCTCCCTGTACGACCGTATGGCCTCGTCGCGAACGGCCTTTGTAAACGTAAGCGCCAGCTCCGCTTTCTGCGTTGCGATCATCACCGTGTGAATATCCACCGACCCGGGCTCATGGATCATCTTCTGGCTCAGGTCCTCGGCGTCAATCTGCAGGTCGTTCAGCTTGTTCACCGCCGACTTGAGCATATCGGCAAAGGAACCCGCCACGTCGTCATCGGGTTTCAGGGCCTGGAAGCCGTCCATGTGCAGCGGATTCGTGGTCTTGAGCCCTACCAGGTGCCCGGTAAACGTCGTATCGATCGTATTCATGCCGTAGTGGTCCTCTCGTTTTTTTCGCTTCGGAGGTCGAATATCACGTTACACCACGCGTCCGCGTTTCCACTTCCCGTGCGGGCCACCCGGCGCAGGCTATTTATCTGCGAAAGCTCATGCGTTATATTGATCTCCATCTTTCCCGACTGTTCCCTCATCATACACGTCCTCCTTTAAGCTCCTGTTCTTCCGATCTCGAGCGCCTTCATATACATCGACCGGGCGTTGTTGACCATCGTCACATTGGCCTCGTACGAGCGCGACGCCGAGATCAGGTCGGTCATCTCCATTACGATATTGACGTTGGGCATCTCGACATACCCCCTTTTCGGGCCTATCTTGATGGCGTCGGGGTGGGTCGGATCGTACGACAGCCTGAACGGCTCCGCGTCCTGCTCGATTTTCACCACCCGGACCCCCTGCCCCGCCCCGTGCTCGATTCGCGACGGCACCAGCGGCGATTTATAGAACGGACGGATATTCACCGGCGCGAAGATGGCGCGCTGGCGTTTGTACGGCCCGCCTTCCGGCGTCCGCGTCGTCGTGGCGTTCGCCACGTTGCTCGAAATGACGTCCATACGCAGGCGCTGGGCGGTAAGCCCGGTCGACGAAATATTGAAAGCATCAAACATTCCCATGGTCATCTACTCCTTATGCGGGCCTCATGACAAGCTTCAGGACCTTGTAATTCTGATTAAGCACATTGACGTACGCGTTATATCGCATCTGGGTCTTCGCGGCGTCCACCGTTTCCTTCTCTATGTCCACGTTGTTTCCGTCGTTCCTGAGGGTTGTGGAATAGTCGAGGTTGATCCTCGGCCGCACGCCGCGCACATCCCTCTCCACGTAAAAAGGAATGTGCCGCTCGTCGGTCATTTTGGCCTGGAACCTGTTGGACGGATCGGCCTTCTCCCTGATAACGCGCCGAAGCTCGCTTTCGAAGTTCACCTCGCTCCGCTTGAAATGCGGCACGTCCACATTGGCGATGTTGTTGGCGATAACGTTCCTCCGGGTGGACTCGACATCGAGCCCCCGCTCGAGGAGGTAATTCGTCTGCATCATCCTGCTGCGCTCGAACATTCCGCCGCACTCCTGAAAATGAGATTCCTCTGCTTACCCATAACATCGGAATATTTTACTTTTTTTTGAGCGTTTTTATGGCCTGGAGACATAATTTTTTTGTGCGGGATGGATGCGGCGGCGGTGAATACCGGCGCGGCAGGCCCTCTATTCCGGGCAGCGGATTCCGGTACAAAGAACCCGGCATGGAGCGTGTTTATGGCAGAGCAATTGAGCTATTACTCGAAGATGGTGATGCAGGAGTTCCGGGATTATTATGGAGAACAACTGCACCCCGGCGTCACGATGAACGTGCTTATTATCCGCGATCTCGTTTTGCGAAACCATAGGGAGGCGGTTTTCAACGAGCTCCTCGAAGACTTCGAATACCTCGAAATACTTCCCGCCTTCCCCGGGAAACTCATCCTCACGCAGATCGGCTTTCATTATTTATTGAATTGCCGCACCGGAACGCTAAACTGATCCTTACTACGACCGTATTAACACCACCGAAAGGCCCTTATATGAAAGCGGGGAAATACGAGCTTATATATGAATTCGTTCATTGCAAGGGGACATCCACGCATGTAGCCGGGTTCGCGGAAACCGAAACCGAGGCCCGGGAATGGGTGCGCCTGCAGCAGGGCAGGCTCCAGGCCGGCGGCAAAAGCGAATTCAGGGACGATGGATTTGAATGCCCCGCCACCGTCTGCCCGCTCAAGATCGGCCTGCCCTCGTTCCAGTACAGGGAGGCGCGCCGAGCCTCTGATCCCGGCGGCACGAGCGACGGCCCGTGATGAGCGATTCAAGTTCGGACTATTTCAGAACGATCGTTTTTCTCTGCGGGGACATCCTTGATGAGATCGACGACGTGGGCGAACTCTCCGGGGAGAACCGGCATATGAGGGGGATCGTCGATTCGCTCCTCGAAACCGATGCATACGGCATCCAGCATGTACTGGCACTGGAGGGCGGCCTGGGACGCTATCAATCGAAACTGACTTCGCTTTTTGCCAGGTATCCCGACGTCGTCTTCGTCGACACCCTGCTTCGCAGGATAACAAGCCTGCGCGAGATGTGCGTAAACTGCGTGGATTCTTTCCGATAGCCGCGTGCGACGTTCAGGGCCGCGGGACGAATTTTATCACCCGGCAGTGCACGGTGAGCCTGTTTTCCTTCGGCGAATAATTGAACGCGGCCCCGTC